>JAGXTJ010000009.1 GCA_018333655.1 Bacillota bacterium
AGCGGAACCAGAAATGGGTTAGTGATATTACTTGCGTCTCAAGCGATGAAGGCTGGCTATATATCGCTGGGGTTATGGACCTCTGTGGACAACCACTCATAGGTTTGTCCATGAGTAACCGCATGACGAGACATGTATTGTGGAGGTGATAAGTATGGTCAAAATAGTCAAGAGGGCGAGGCCTTTGTGCCAAGCCATGGGCTGTGGATGTTTCTGTGGTAAGAGTGCGTAGAAAGCATTTGTGAGGTCTGGGGCTCGTAGCCACCTTCTCTAAATTCTGACGTGGAGGGACTATTATGATACCGTCGAAATACAATATTATAATTCGTGACTTCCCTGAACAGAGGCAGTTGCTTGTGTACAATACGTTGCGGGAAAGTATGGTCGTGGTGGATGACGCCATAGAGGACATCTTCATGTCAGGGAGAACACCTAGGGAGCTTGACCCGGAGGGCCTTGACGCCCTAGTTAGGGAGGGGTTTGTTTACGAGCAAGAAGGGTATGAAAAAAATTTGGTTCAGTACTTGTTTGCCTCCCGAAAGTATTCCAAGAAAGCAGTAGAAACTGTGATTATGACAACTGAAGCATGCAATTTAAGGTGCAAGTATTGCTTGGAAGGGGAACTTATCGCCCCTCGGTCGATGGACGAGCAAACGGCGCATAATGTAGCCCAGCAGCTCATCGAGCGCTTGAAGGCACATGGAACTAAACGCCTGACGCTAGACTTCTTTGGAGGGGAGCCATTGTTAAACACAACACCCATTGCGGTGATAGCTCCGAAATTAAGGGAGTACTGTGCAAAAAATGAAGTGTACCTTCACATTAGGGTTACAACAAACGGAACCTTGCTCGATTATGAGTGTTATCGTTTGTTGAGACGTCTGTCTGTTGATAAGATTCAGGTGACAATTGATGGCCCGAAGGATGTTCATGATTATCGAAAGCCCCCTATTGATGGGGGGTCTAGCTTTCAATCTATCATTGATAATTTGCAGCACTGTGACAACGAGCACCCTAAGCTACAAATCAGGCTAAATATTGATGCGCACAACGTAGCTCGTATAAACGAGATATTGCATTACCTTGCTAGTACGGTCAAAGGATTCATTAACCAGGTGCCCAGTGTGTATGTTGCGCCAACGGAGCTGGCGTTCTGTCCATCCGAAAATTGGAACAGGTATGTTTTTTCCCCTGCCGAAAAGGCTACTGCCATGGTGAAGATTTGGGGTCAGATGGCAGAACTAGGACTCCCCGTTGCGCACTTGCCTACCTATTACCCGTGTGGTGTCTTAACTGATTGGGCCACCGTTGTAGGTGTCAGTGGCGAATTATACTGTTGCACTGCTCTAGCTGGAATCCGAGAGTTTCAGCGGGGAGATCTATCTAATGAGGATGCACAACCAACGGGTGTTCACTTAGAGTTCCTGACAACGGATGTATGGAATCAATGCTTACATTGCATGTTTTTGCCATTATGCGGAGGTGGATGTAGAGTCCAGTCTTTGATCCGTACGGGAAATGCCTTTAATCTGGATTGTCAGCGTGAGTTTTTTGAGGGTGCACTTGAGACATACATTAAAGCTAATTACCTTGCCGAATGTAGGACGGAAATATGAGAGGAGAAATACAAGTTTTATTTAGGGCTATAGAAGCAAAGGACGTTGGCCTTATTTGTCGTTGGGCAAACGATGACAGGGTGAATGCTGGAGCGACATTTCGAGTTTTTCCATGGTCTGAAAGAATGGTACGCAAGATGATTGACGATGGAAACTTTGAAAGTGATGAAAAGAGGTATTTGATAATCGAGACTGCGGAGGGAATAGCTATCGGTATAGCTATTGTCCGTGCAATTAACAGACAAGACCGAAACGCTGAGTTAGGTATTGTCATTGGGGAAATCGAATACTGGAACAAAGGGTATGGCTGGGCGGTTGCTCAAAAATTGCTCGAACTGTGTTTTAACGGTCTAGGATTAAAACGCATATACGTGTACGTGCCAGAGTTTAACCGAGCGTCAGGAATAATGGCTGCACAATTAGGGCTCGCCAAAGAAGGGGTACTACGAAAGTGTTTTTATCGAGATGCAAAATTCTGGGATGCAACCCTTTATTCACTGCTTGACGACGAATGGCAATCCCAAAGAACACTCGGAAAACGGTAAGTAAAGCATAGCCCGAGAGGGCGTTATGAATGGGGGGATGAGTTTGTGGCAAACAGACAGGGGATGCACTTTTTTTTGCGGTATGCGAAGAGTCAAATCGCACCTGTAATATTTGTTGTTCTGCTTGTTTTCCTGCAAGTAACTTTCGGTATACTTCTGGCTCGGCAGTTAGGGCACATTCTTGATGTGGGGCTTCTCGCTAATAAAGCAGAGTTTGGGCAGGTTTTTCTGCTGCTTGTCGTTTTATGGCTAGGTTCAGATGCAGCGCTGTTTGGTAGGCAGCTCCTGGCGGGTCGCCTAGCCGAAATCACTGTGCATAACTTGCGCGGAAAGGTCGTGCGGCACATTAGCCGCGCCACGACGGAGTCACTCGAAACTACGCATAGCGGAGACTATGTTTCTCGGCTCGGAGTCGACACTGACGCCATTAGAGTTATGGTCGCGCGCGAGATGCCGAGCCTTTTACAAGGCGCGCTCGGATTTGTGGCAGCACTTGTAGTTATGCTGGTGGTGTCTTGGCAGGTGACACTGCTAACAATCGCTTTGGTCCCCGTCATGATGTTTGTGGCGTCTTTCTTTGGTGGGCGCATGGGGGGGAATCTTAAGGCATGGCAAGGTGGTATGGCTGCCGTTAATGTGCTTGCACAAGATACTGTCTTAGGGGTAGTTGTGGCCAAGACCTATAATTTGCACGGCTATCTTGGCAAACAGATGAGCTCGTTAGGTAAGCGTGTGGCAAACAGCGCCGTGGCCTTAGCTTTTACCAAAGGACAGCTAAATTCAGCCATGACGGTGCTTTCGGTGATGCCGTTCCTTGTATTGTTTGGCGTGGGCGGTTACGAGGTTATTAGAGGCAGGCTGAGCCTAGGGCAGCTGCTCATGATGCTAAACCTACTCAACAACCTAACATGGCCACTGCAGGGTATGGCGCAAAACATGGCGAGCATGAAAGCAGCGATACAGGCGGCGGAAAGGATATTCGCAGTGCTTGCACTACCCGTTGAACCAGTGCAGCAAGGCGCGTGTCCGCCGCTTAATCGTAAGGCGGAATATGCAGTGGAGTATGACCAAGTTTCGTTTGCTTATCCCGGAAAGGACGCGATTTTGTGTGAGCTAAGCCTAAAAGTTCGCAAGGGGGAGACATTGGCCCTTGTTGGGGCCAGCGGCTCCGGCAAGAGCACTTTACTTTCGCTTCTGCTCCGGTTTAGGCAGCCAAGCTCAGGCGAGTTGTTGTTTTTTGGCTGCCTCTATCATGACCTTACCCCCTCCTGCATCCGTGAACATATCGCGTATGTGGCGCAGGAAGACTTTTTCTTGCCGGTTTCCGTAGCAGAGAACATCGGCTTCGGGCGTCTTGGCGCTTCACCGCACGAAGTAAGCGATGCCGCACGTAAGGTAGGGGCAGATGAGTTTATAGGCGAACTAGCAGGTGGTTACAGTAGTCTCCTCAGCGAGAGAGGCGGCAATTTGTCTGGGGGGCAAAGACAGCGTATTTCGCTGGCCAGAGCGGTACTGCGTGCTGCGCCGCTACTGGTGCTTGATGAGGCGACCGCCGCACTGGATATGGAGTCGGAAAGGGCGGTCTTTGACAAGTTGCTGGCGATGGATGGCACTAAGATTATTGTCACCCATCGTCTGCACCTCTTGGAAAAGGTAGACCGCATTGTTGTTTTAGCTAACGGCAGTATTGTGGAAGAAGGCACCCATGCTGTGCTAACCGCGCGGGGTGGTCACTACGCCAATTTTGTCAGGCATGGGGAGTTTGAGCGCCATTATGGCGCGGCGGGGGTGTCGTGAGATGAAGGCAGATCGTAGCAACACTAGACTGTTGAAATACATGCAGGGCAACTGGCTCAAGTTTACCGTGGGTGGGGTAATGTCCATCCTGTCTGAGTCGGGCATCCAGCTTGGGCTTGCGCTATTGCTTAGGGGAATGGTCAACGCCTCGGTAGGCCGCGATGTTCGGTTGCTGCTCATGAGCCTCGGGCAGTATGGCCTGCTGATTTTTCTTGGGGCTGCCTTACTTCCGCTCGGCCGACGTCTCTGTGCAGCGGCTACGGAAATGGCCGTAGCAGAGTGGCGGAACCAAACATTTGACCATGTGCAGAATCTGCCGCTAGCGTCAATCGAAGGGCGACATTCGCAGGACCTAGTTTCTCGGCTGACCGCAGACATCGACGTAGCTCGGCGGTTTCTTGGTGAAGAGCTAGTGGATTTTGTCGCGCATGTGGCAAGTGCTCTTATATCGGCAGCGTTTATTATTATGGTTGATGCTCGGTTTGTAGCGATTCCCTTATTTTTAGTTGTGATGTCAGCTGTTGTGAACCGTGTATCAGCGGTTCCGCTGCAACGCACGAGCAAAGCCTCGCAGGCGAGACTGGCCGAAATGCATGCCAGTGTTAAAGACGTGGTACAAGGGCAGTGTGGAGCCCGAGGGTGGGGCGTTGGCGATCTGCTACTGTGCCGAGTTGACGAAAAAAACGACGCCTTGCGGGCTAACAACTTAAAGCTAGTCGGCCTGCAAAGCACTGTGGGGGTAATAAGCAATTTTCTTGGCTCAGCCAACTTCCTAGGCGTAGTGGCGCTAGGCAGTTACATGATTTTGCAGCAAGAGTTGACACCGGGTGAGGTTGTGGCAGTAGTGCAGTTTAGTCAGACCATGGTGAGGCCCTTTAGAAATGCGGGCAGCGTCTGGTCTGCCCTCCAGCAGACACTTGCCGCCGCTGAACGTGTCTTCGAGCTGCTCGACTCTCCACCCGAGAAATTGCGCTCAAGCGGGAGCGTACCCCAAGATGATGCGGCCGTAGTTTTTCAAAACGTTTCTTTTTCATATGGGGATGTCCCGGCTCTTAAAGGGGTATCGTTTAGCGTCCCGCATGGCAAAACTGCCGCTGTCATCGGTGAGAGCGGCGGAGGAAAAAGCACCATTTTTAAGCTGTTACTTGGCTTGTACCAAGCAGGGGGAGGGTCAATTGCGGTCAACGGCAAAGACATCGGCGAGTATTCGCTGCCTGAGCTGCGCAGCCTGACCGCTTTAGTTCCTCAGGATGCTTGGCTGTTTACAGGTACCATCTACGACAATATCACCTGCGGCAGAGAAGATGTCGGTATGGCAGAGGTGCAAAGAGCGGCAACAGCGGCTAACGCCCATGACTTTATAGCGTCACTCCCCGACGGGTATGAAACTGAGGTGGGCGAACACGGGTCAAAACTCTCAGGCGGACAACGGCAACGCATCGCCATCGCCCGCGCCTTCCTCAAGGACGCCCCAATTCTATTGCTTGATGAAGCGACATCAAGTATCGACAATGAAGCGGAGAGCTTGGTGTGGGCTGGGCTGGAGAGCCTGATGGCAGGCCGTACCACGCTACTCATTGCGCATCGGCTCACTACAGCCAGAAAGGCCGACGTTGTTTTTGTGGTAACCGACGGCCAGATTGTCGAGCAGGGGACGCACGCGGAGCTGTTGCGCGTGGAGGGCACTGTAGGCGTTTGCACTTAGCCGCGGGTGAGGTAGTGTTGTTGCGGTGCGGGGCGAAGGCCTAGCACTTCAAGGCATATGAGGGGAAGGTGCAGCATGATAAATATTACTTTTTTTGGGGCATGCGATACCGTTACCGGCTCTTGTTACTTGCTGGAAACGAAGGACGCCAAAATTCTCGTTGACTGCGGCATGTTTCAGGGGGGCAAGGAACAGGCTGAACGCAATACACAGCCCTTTAGCTTCATGCCACACACTATTGACGCCGTGCTTTTAACGCATGCCCACATAGACCATAGCGGGTTACTGCCGAAATTAGTGCGCGAAGGCTTTACGGGCGAGATAATTGCCACCCGCGCGACCGTCAGTCTGTGCAATCTCATGCTGAGGGATTCGGCGCATGTGCAACTTATGGAGGCGGAGTGGCAGAATCGCAAGGGCAAGAGGGCGGGGACAGAGGACATAGAGCCCTTGTACACCCTCGAGGACGTCGAGCGATGCCTGCGGCATTTTCGTGGGGTCAAGTACGGCGAGCACACTGAAGTTAAGGCCGGCGTTGGCGTTCGCTTTCAAGACGCCGGTCATATTCTCGGCTCCGCGATGCTTGAAATCTTTATGGAAGAGGATGGTCATGTCCAAAAAATTGTTTTTTCCGGTGATCTCGGCCAAAAGGGTCGACCGATTGTTGCCGACCCTACCTATATCGCCGAGGCAGATTATGTTGTTGTAGAATCTACTTATGGCAATCGCTTGCATGAGTCGCCGCATCAGCGACGCGAACAGCTCAAAGACATACTTCTCGAGGCTATCAGAGACAACGAGCAGGTTATTGTCCCAGCTTTCGCCGTGGGGCGCACACAAGATGTGCTCTATGAAATAAACGCCCTCTATAGAAGCGGTGCTATCCCACTCATACCGATATACATAGACAGCCCCTTGGCTATATCGGCGACAGAGATTTTTCAGCAGTTTAAGGACTACTATGACGATGACACGAAAGACCTATTAAAGCGCGATATGTCTCCCTTTGCCTATCCTGGGTTGCGGTTCACGCGCGAAGTTGAGGAGAGCAAGGCGCTTAACAATGTCACCCATCCTTGTGTCATTATCTCCGCAAGTGGCATGGCCGAGGCCGGGCGCATCAGACATCACCTCAAGCACCACTTATGGCGAGAAGCCTCACATATCCTTTTTGTCGGCTACCAAGCGGGGGGTTCACTGGGGCGGCGCATAATTGAGGGAGCGCCAACGGTCATGCTTTTCGGTGAGGAGATCGCAGTGCGAGCCAAGATTCACGTTATTGACGGCTTGTCTGCCCATGCCGACCAAGCAGGATTACTGGCTTGGCTACGCGCTTTTGGACAGAGCCCCCAGGCAGTGTACCTCACCCATGGCGAAGAGACAAGCAGGGAAGTGTTGGCAGAGCTGCTGCGCCAGGAGATGGAGGCGCAAATTGTTGTGCCCGAGTGTGATGTGGTCTACGCATTAAGCGGTGAGCGGATAGGTGAGGTGCCTAAGAAGGGCACAGACATAAAATCAGCGGCCTCCTACGACGAATTAGACTCGCTGTGGCGGGCGGCACGTAAGACTATACAGACCAAGCTGCGCACTGGTTCGCGGCGCGAAGTCAAGGAGGCGCGCAAGTTTAACGAGAGGTTGCGTAACTTGCTCTTTCAGGTTGCTCGCAAGCTAGAGCATTGAGCTAGGAAACTCGACTACCCGGCTTAACTATGGGGAGACCCTGCTCGCAGAGTGGGCAGGTATCAGGGGCATAAGTTTGCACGGTCATAGTCAACAGTGCCTCTGTTGGGTAGCCTAGGCTGACTTCGCCGCCGCTTCTATCCACTAGTAGGCCCACGCCGACTATGGTCGCACCACATTGCTCTACCACACGGAGCACTTCTTTGACGGAACCGCCGGTGGTGACAATATCTTCGACGACGAGGACACGGTCGCTTGGCGCGATACGAAAGCCGCGCCGCAGGGCAAGATGGCCATCTTCGCGCTCGCAAAAAACAGCCCGCACTCCTAGAGCCCGCGCCACTTCATAGGCGATGATGACTCCACCCATGGCGGGACCTACGACCACGGTGACGCCCTGCTTGTTGAAGCGTGCCGCTATTTCTTGGCAGAGGATGGCGGTGTAGTGGGGGTTTTCGAGAAGCCGAAATTTCTCAACGTAGAGTTTGCTGTGTAGTCCAGAGGTTAGGCGAAAATGTCCCTCCATAAAGGTACCGGTAGTCTTAAAGATCTCGCTGATTTGTTCTATGCTTAACAAGTGGTCATCCTTCTTTCTTTTCTTAACTTTGGTGGGCTAGTCCACGCAGCTCCGCGATATTTCTTACGCCTTGCTTTTCGGCATATAGTTTAAGCCCCCGGTGAATCTCAGGGATGATTATGGGGTTGACGAAGCTTGCCGTGCCTATGGCTACGGCTGCTGCCCCTGCCAGTATAAACTCCGCCGCGTCCTGCCAGCTGCTGATGCCGCCCATACCTACTATAGGGATTTTCACTGCCTTGAATACTTGCCAAACCATGCGTAGGGCGACAGGCTTGATGGCAGGGCCGGAGAGCCCACCCATGATGTTGCCCAGTACGGGGCGCTGTTTGTCTACGTCGATGGCCATGCCGAGGAGGGTATTGATGAGCGAGACGGCGTCCGCGCCTTCTGCCTCTACCGACTTAGCAATGGCGGCGATGTCAGTGACGTTAGGAGAGAGCTTGACTATAAGCGGGAGTGTGCTGTGTTCTCGCACCACCCGGGTAGCGGCCGCCGCAGATTCACAGTTAGCGCCGAAGGCCATACCGCCCTGTTTGACATTAGGGCAAGATATATTGACCTCGAGCGCGCTAACTCCGGCTACTTCGTTCAAGCGTGCCGCCAGCGCTCCATATTCCTCTAGGGTATTGCCGGAGATATTGACTATCACCGGTATTTTTTGTTGCCGCAAGAAAGGCATTTCCCCGGAAATAAAATCTTCGACCCCTGGGTTCTCAAGGCCAATGGAGTTAATGAGACCGGCGGGACTTTCGACTAAGCGCGTGCCTAGGTTCCCCCTCCTCGGTGCGAGGGTGATACCCTTGACAACGATCGCTCCTAGGTGGTTGAGATCAAATAGGCGACCAAATTCCTGGCTGTACCCACAGGTGCCGGAGGCCGTAAGGAGGGGGCTTTGCAGGGACAGGGAGGCTATTTTTGTCTGCATAAGACTTTGCGATGCCACTAGAGGCTCACCTCCTGTGCCGAAAACACGGGTCCATCGGTGCAGACATGCCAAAACATATCGCCTTCTGCGCGAGGACAGGTGCAGCCCAGGCAGACACCCAGCCCACAAGCCATCATGCTCTCCACGCTAACTTGTAAGGGTAGGCAAGCCTTGACGCACATTTCCTTAACGACCGCCAGCATTGTCTGGGGCCCACAGGCGAAGGCTTGAGAAAAACTTTCTTCGCCGAGAGTGGCGGCGAGTAGCCCCGCTACTGTGCCCTGGTAGGCACCACAGCCATCTTCGCTGGCCGTCACTACCTTGACGCCAAGTTCCGCGAGCTCTCGCACTTCTGCCTGGTCCTCGGCACAACGCACCCCATACAGGCAGGTAACACTAGCCCCGCTTGCGCAGAGCTTGCTGGCGAGTGGGTACATGGGGGCAATGCCCATGCCGCCAGCAACGAGCAGCAATTTGCCTCTGAGACCAGAAATGCTGAAACCTCGCCCGAGGGGGCCGATTGTATCTACTTTGTCGCCAACTTGGTGGTGAGAGATATGCTCTGTCCCCCGACCTACGACTTTGTAGAGGATGCTTACGGTTTGGGCTCTTGAATCAATGCGGTTCAGGCTGAAGGGTCTCCGCAGCAGTGGGTCGTGCCCGCTGCTCGGGCGGACATTGATAAATTGGCCTGGCATCGCGTCAAGAGCTATTTGCGGCGAGTAGAGAGTGAGTCGCCTGACTTCTTTGGCCACTACTTGGTGTTCTACAACGGGGGCCTGCACAAGGTGCGGAGTCGTTACCAAGCGCATTTTTCTGCCTCCCTTAGTGCTTTATTGATGCTCTGCGTTGCTTCGAGGGCGGCGCTGCGGGCGGCCATCTTGTAATCTCCGCCGCGCTTGGTAAAGGCATATATTATATCCCGCGCTGAGTTGACAACGGCCCCGTAGCCATCATTATTAAAGCACGTCACCACATCTTGGGGTTTCGCGCCCTGCGCACCAAAGCCGGGCACCAGGAAGTAGGCATGGGGCATAATTTTCCGGAGTTTTGCGGCCTCCGCGGGATAGGTTGCGCCAACAACTGCCCCGACCGCCGAGTAACCATCACTGTCGAGGCTGGAGAGCCCCCATTCATGGCAGAGGCGTCCCACAACCTCAAAGACTTTTTCGCCGCCACAGTCGAGGTTTTGTATCTCTGTCCCCGAAGGGTTACTTGTTTTGACCAGGACAAAGATGCCCTTCTTGTAGTTCTGGCAACGCTCCACCAAGGGGGTGATGCCGTCACTGCCGAGATAGGGGTTGACGGTCAGGCTGTCTGAGGGAAAGGCGGGGTAGGAGGAGTCGCCTAGGGCCGTCTCCCCGAGGTAGGCGTCGGCATAGCCTGCTACCGAAGAGCCGATGTCGTTGCGCTTGCCGTCCGTGATCACAAGTAGGGAGTGTTCTCGGGCATAGTTAAGAGTAGCAGCAAAGGCGGCTAGGCCGGGGAGTCCTAAGCATTCATAGAAGGCCAGTTGTGGTTTGACGGCGACGACAAGGTCATGCAGGGAGTCGATTAGTCCTTTGTTAAATTCTAGAACGGCCTCTGCGGCAGCCTCGAGTGTCAAACCCTTGTCTGTGCGATATTGGTTTAGTAGTGTTGGCGGCAGTTCGTTTACGCGTGGGTCTAATCCTACAACCAATGCGCTTTTCTTGGCGTACAGAGCTGAAGTTAGGCGGCGTGAGAAGGGCTCACTCATAGACAACACCATCTTTCATAACAATTTTTCCGTTCACCATTGTCAACACGGGCCAGCCACACAGTGTGCGTCCGGCAAAGGGTGTGTTCTTGCCTAACGAGTAAAAGCGGGCGGGGTCTACAGTCTGCACTAATGTTGTGTCTATGAGTGTAAAGTCTGCCAGGCCGCCGATGATTATTTCTCCCCGTGGTAGACCGAGAATGTGCGCGGGGTTCGTCGACATAAGTAAGATTAGCTCGGCCAGGCTTAGTAGGCCAGAAGCAACAAGCTCGCTAATCATTAGGGGTAGTGCCGTCTCTAGTCCGACAATGCCGAAGGGCGCTTCTGTGTAGGGGAGGGCCTTTTCGTCGTGGTGATGTGGCGCGTGGTCAGTAGCGATGCAATCGATGACCTTGTCTTTGAGCGCCATTTTTAGCGCCGCGATATCTTCTGCCGTGCGCAAGGGAGGGTTCATCTTCGTGTTGGCGTCATGAAACTCCACAGAGTCATGGGTAAGGAGCAAATGGTGAGGCGTAACCTCGCAGGTGATGGGTACTCCCATGGCCTTCGCTTCGCGTATGAGTTCGATGCTACCACTTGTGCTGACGTGGGCGATGTGCAGTCTGCTAGACGATTTCGCGGCGAGTTGCAGATCTCGTTTTACCATTTCTTCTTCCGCCCTAGCCGGAATTCCGGGCAGGGAAAGGGTTGCCGACCGCGAACCATGGTGCATAACGCCCCCTCTCGCTAGCTCCTTGTCCTCGCAATGGGCGATTAGCGGTGCCTGGTGCACATGGCTGTGCTTTAGTGCCCGCGCAAAGAGCAGGGCATCGCTTACAGGTTCTCCGTCGTCAGAAAAGGCAACGGCACCTGCTGCTCTAAGAGCCACAGCGTCGGTCAAGGCCCTGCCTTGCTGTCTTAGAGTCACAGCGGCGATAGGGTAGCAACGTACTGGAGCGCAAGCGGCCTTTTCTTTAAAGTACGCCAAGGTCGCGACGCTATCGATAGTGGGTAGAGTGTTAGGCATAGCACATACAGCGGTGTATCCCCCAGCCGCCGCCGCGCGGCAACCGGTCAAAATCGTCTCTTTGTGCTCCCGCCCTGGCTCACGCAAATGCACATGGATGTCTACTAGTCCGGGCACAAGTACTCGGCCAGAGGCTTCAATGATGGTGCCGGATTCAAACTCAATTGTTGTGCCAGTGCCACAACAATCTGTGGACAAGTTGTAGCCTATGGCTGCGACATGTGCTCCCTCGATAAGTATGTCGGCGAAAATATCTACTTGGTTGGCTGGGTCAAGTAGCCTAGCTCCCCGTATGAGTATTGGCATGGCATCACCCCTTTGACATAATATCCCCAACAAAAAAG
The DNA here is from genome assembly GCA_018333655.1 of Bacillota bacterium. Classification (NCBI taxonomy): domain Bacteria; kingdom Bacillati; phylum Bacillota; species Bacillota bacterium. The sequence continues at coordinate 11,937 of JAGXTJ010000009.1, forward strand.
CTTTCCTGCCGACGCAGGAAAGCCAAGTTAGCCCTAAGGGTACTATCGGGCGCTTCCTTTCCTGCCTCTCGGGCAAAATTAAAGGAACCATATTCATAAGAACACTACCTTATCCTTGGGTGCTTGTCAACAGAAAAACTTGCTTCCTCTTAGCGGCGGTTGTGCAAAATGAGGCGCAAAGTGTACCAGCCCGAGCCATAGAAGTACTCGGTGGGGTCAAAAAGGCGGTCCCTCACCAAGATTTCGCGCAGCCATCCATGGGTCCAGTCCACAGTGACTTCGATAGTCCGAAACGCATAACGGTCATCAGCGGCGTGAAACACAAGGCGGTAGCGACTTGTGCCGGGGTGAACTGGCGTTAGACTTTCGAGGCGAGAGATGGAGTTGCGGACTTCGCCTAGCACCGCGAAGTCAGTCAAGTTAAACAAGGGGTGCTGCTGTACTTGTGGCGCCAACAATCGCATGGGTGCGTCAGTGCCTACCCCCGTGTCTAGCCTGCCAGTACTTCGGTCGCCGCTCCACTGGAAGTAAGTGATGTCGCTGGTCTTGTGTTCCCCCAGAGTGATTTGCCAAGGATAGTCAAAGGTAAGCTTTCTCCACCAAAAATTGCCTGGAACTGCGCCAAACGGTGGAGTAGTGAAATTCTCAATTTGCCCCGTTATTGCCAGGGAGTCCTCGTGCTGGGGCATAGTGAGCTGCGCGGTAAAACCTAGCCTTCTGCTGTTGGCGGCATTGTTCAGCATGGTAATTATCGACTCAAGTTCGCTCTCGGCGAAGTTGCCGGCTTCAATGCTTAGCCCGCGCTCGGGGGACCGGTGTACTTGCCAACGGAGTTCCTGAGTAACCGCGTTAGTTAATGGCAGGTAGGTCACCCCGCGAAAGATAAGCCAAGGCAGGCCGGTCTCTGGTGGCATGACGCGGCGTCCATTCATAGTGATGGTTTGCCTCTTAATGGTAGCCCTAAATGTGGCTGCTGTATCGTTAAAGTGAGCATCGGGCGGGTCTAGGGGTGCAAACCTACCCCTCGTCACGATGGTAAGACCTTCTTCGGCAGTCCATGTGGTTTCTAGGCCCATGAAGCGACTCAAGTTCCAAGTGAGAGGGAAGTAGGTAGTGTTGCCGTACTCAAGCAAGGGGTATTGGTTGTTTATCTGGTTAAAGAGTACGCCCTGCAGCCATACAGGTTGGGCAAGTAGCTTAACGTCGACCATTACTTGCCTAGTAGCCATGGCAGGCGGCATAAAGAGTGTGCTTACACCAAGTGCCAGCACCAAGTATAGGAAAACGACTCGTCTGACTATCCGCCAAGGGGACGTATGAGAGCGAGACATGTTACAACCTCCTCTAGTTTGATTAATGTTGCTAGTGCTATCAGATAATTAGACAAGCCACAAGGAAACTCCTGCAAGTAATCCTAGGTGAAGAGGGAAGTGATATGATAAAATAGGAAAGTTGATATAGTTAGATTGCGAGGCAAGGCAGTGGAGAATAAGAATTCCGTTTTCAAAGTGGCACTCATTCTCAGTGTGGTGTCGATTCTGAGCCGACCCCTTGGTTTTATTCGCGAGCAAGTCATTGCCTGGCGCTTTGGCGCCGGCGCAACTGTCGATGCCTATGTCGCCGCCCTTTTTATCCCCCAACTACTAGCAGGTATTATCGGGGGTATACTGCCCACGGCCTTTCTGCCTGTGTACAGTGAGGACCGTGATACGCCAGAAGGAAGGAGCCTCGTGGCCACCACAGCGGGAGCAATTGCCCTGCTTGGCATCGCCGGTAGTGTGCTGGCACAAATATTTGCGCCACTCTTGGTGAGGGTTCTCGTGGGCAGCTTTTCGGCGGAACAACAGGCTGTGACTGCTTCACTCTTGCAAGTTCTCTCTTTTGGTACCTTTTTGATGAGTTTATCGGCTTTCTTAACCATATTGTTTAACAGCCATCAACAATTCTTCTTGCCAGCCTTAATTCCGGTTCTGCAAAACGTCATCATTATCGCGGGCTTGTTGCTACTTGGGACTTGGGGTATAGAGGGGCTGGCATGGTCCACATTGGTCTCCATGGGTGTGACGGCGGTGCTGCTCTTCATGTTAGCGCTCTATCGTGGGTTTCCGGTCCTAGCCGTGCCGAAGTTTTGGAATCCAAAATTCATTAAAGTGCTCAAGCTTTCGGCGCCCATCTTTGTGAGCAGTCTCTTCGGGCAGGTGTACATGGTGGTTGATCGCCGCCTCGCCTCCGGGCTCGATGTGGGCAGCATCGCCGCCCTGAACTTTGCGAATCGCCTTGTTCAATTGCCGGTTTCTATTTTTGTGGCCGCGCTGGCGACCGCGGCTTATCCCACCTTGGCCGCCCTGGCCTCGCGTGGTGATAAAAAAGGTTTTGCCTCGACCACAATTAGCAGCCTGCGGGGCTTGGTAGTGCTTCTGGTGCCAGCGACGGTAGGTCTATGGGTATTGCGTTACCCGATAGTGCGTTTGGCTTTTGAACGAGGCTCGTTTGATGCCGCTGCGACAGAGAAGACCGCCTATGCGCTGGGTTTTTATGCCTTAGGCTTGCTCGGACTGGCTACGGCACAGGTCCTAACTCGCGCTTTTTTTTCCCTGCATGATACTCTGACGCCCGTGAAAATAGGCATTGCTACCTCCTTGCTGAACACAGCCCTGGCCTTACTCTTGGTCTACCCTTTGGCCCACGGAGGGCTAGCGTTAGCTAATTCTCTCGGAACTTCTGTTAGCTCGCTATGGCTATTTTATGCGCTGCGCAAAAAACTAGGACCTGTGCCGATGGGCATGCTGCCTCTGCTCCTAAAAGTGGGTGGGGCTTCACTAGTAATGGGTGTTACAAGCGCTGTGGTCATGGCCTTTACTGCCGGATATGGACAAATTATCTCGCTTGGAGCGGCTGTGTCGCTGGGGCTACTGGTCTATGGCCTCTCATTGCTACTGGCTGGGGTAGATGAGGTGGCCTTGGTACTAAAGAAGCTGCAAAATAGGTTTGGCAAAAAATTACGTTGACATAGAACAAAGAGAACGATAGCATTCACGGTAGTAGCCTTTAATTCCGCCGTACGAGTGACGGTAAAGCCCTGTGAGGCTGGGAAGGCAAAAGTGGTCTTAACTTTTGCCTTCCCGCTGGCGGGAAGGTTTTTTGACGCGCCTATTTTAAACTAGTTCGGAGAAGCTAGAAAAGGGGAGGTTGTTTATGTTAGATTTGCTCGGACGCCACCTAGTGAGCCCTAGTGACCTGACGCTTCCAGAAATTGACTCCATCATCACTCTAGCCCAAGACATGCAGAGGCAGAGAGGCGCTTACAGCGATATTTGCCGGGGCAAGATACTCGCCACTTTATTTTACGAGCCTAGCACGCGTACCAAACTTAGCTTTGAGTCAGCCATGTTACGCATGGGGGGTAGTATTCTAGGTTTTAGCGATGCTAATGCCTCGGCGGTAGCTAAGGGAGAGTCGATTGCGGACACTGTTCGCGTTATGGATGCGTATGCTGACATCTTAGTTATACGACATCCCAAGGAAGGCGCGCCGAAGCTAGCGGCGGGCTACTCGCGTGTGCCCATAATTAACGGGGGCGACGGCGGGCATCAGCACCCGACGCAGACTCTCACTGATCTCCTGACCATACATGCTTGCAAGGGCAAGGTAGAGGGGTTAAGCGTGGCCTTCTGTGGCGATCTCAAGTATGGACGCACCGTTCATTCGCTCATTGAGACATTAGCACGCTATCCTGGCAGCAAGTTCTACCTTATCAGCCCCGAGGAGTTAGTTCTTCCCCCACGCCTTAAAGAACAATTGCTCCGAACTTCTAATTGCGAAGTGTTTGAGTGCCGGCACATGGAGGAAGCGCTACCCTATGTAGATATTCTGTACATGACACGCATACAGAAAGAGCGGTTTTTCAATGAGGCAGACTACCTAAGGCTCAAGAATAGTTATATTCTGGATGGAGCAAAGCTGTCGCAAGCTAAGAGAGAGCTGATCGTTATGCATCCTCTCCCACGCGTAAATGAGATTGCCTACGAAGTAGATAATGATCCACGGGCGGTCTACTTTGCGCAAGCAGAATGTGGCGTCTACGTCCGTATGTCTCTCATGGCACACTTACTGGGGGTGACTTGCTCATGATAAAAGTTGCGGGAATTAAACGGGGCACAGTGATTGACCATGTCACGGCTGGGAAAGGCTTGTGGATCTTTAACAAGCTGAACTTAGCTAGCCTCGGGCATCCAGTCGTGCTGCTCATGAACGTACCGAGTGAGAGACTAGGCAGAAAAGATATCATCAAAATTGAGGACTACACGCAAGTAGATACAGCCATGCTCGGCCTCATCGACGCCACGATTACGGTCAACATTATCGAGAATGAACAAGTGGTAGCAAAAACGCAAGTGACTCTACCTCAAGTGGTGAGCGGGTTGTTTGCCTGTGGTAATCCGCGCTGTGTATCTAACTCCGACCAATATGTAATGCCGATTTTCGAGTTGTACGAAGCAGAATCGCGTGCCTATGCCTGTGAGTATTGCGAAGAGATCACCAAGGTGGCCTGGAAGTAAGCAATGGTTTGCCGTTCTTCTGCGCACTCATGGTACACTACTGGTATGCTATTCATCATACCGAGGAAGTAGGTGTGGCCGTGTCAATTGAGCTCGTAAGTCTCATAGCCGCTATCGGGAACCGCAAGTCTGTACGGCGTTACCAAGATACTGCTCTTGGAGAAGGTATTCGCGAAGAATTACTCGCCCCGCACAGCCTGCGCAAACTAAACAGGGTGCCTTGTCGAGTGGAGTATGTCGAAGGAGACAAGCCTTTAGATGATATCTTCACCGGCATTATCGGTAGCTACGGCAAAATCGGCGGTGCTCGGGCTCTGCTGTGCTTAATTGTTCCGACCTTAGACCTCGAGATAGGCAAGATGGAGGCAGGGTACTTGGGCCAGCAATATGTGCTGCGGGCTACGGCACTGGGGCTGGGGTCTTGCTGGGTCGGAGGGACCTTTAACTACAAAAAACTCATGTCGCACCTTAGTATTGGGCCAGCCGAAGCAGTGTCTGCCGTGATTGCTCTAGGTTGGCCAGCAGAGAGGCAAGATGCCGTTAGTAAGGTGCTCCATACCTTGGTGCGCCGCAAAGGGCTTAGCGAAATAGCCAGTCCGTCCTTGCTGGCGGGGCCATTATGGCTTAAAGAGGCTCTGCTGGCTGTCCGCCTAGCGCCGTCCGCCATTAATTTGCAACCATGGTATTTTGCAGGCTCCACCACGAAGGTAGAACTAAGGTCAAGCCGCAACGGCGCCTTCACGCCAATGGACATCGGAATCGCCATGTTGCACTTTGAGTTAGCTGCGCTAGCGCAAGGATGTAGCGGACAGTGGCACTTCGAAAAAAAAAGACAATTTTTCGCCGTGGAACAATAAAACAGTGACCTACATCACATTTTTTCTCCCTGCCTTGGGGTATGCTTGAGCTAGTAAACCTAAGGAGGTTTTAGAAATGGTATTACGTAAAATTATAAAAATTGATGAGGAATTGTGCAATGGCTGTGGTCAGTGTGTGCCCGGATGTGCCGAAGGCGCCCTACAGATCGTGGACGGCAAAGCTCGCCTGGTGAAAGAGCAGTACTGTGACGGACTTGGCGCCTGCCTGGGTGAATGCCCCACCGGGGCCCTGACCATAGAAGAGCGTGATTCCGAGGAGTATGATGTTGACGCTACTAATGTGTGGTTAACGAGTATTGGCCGCGAAACTGTCCCTCATGTAGCTCCACCGGTTCTGCCGCCCGCTCTACAGAGTGTGCGCTCGCATGCGCCTAGGTCTGCTCATGGCGGTGGTTGCCCGGGCTCACGCCTCATGACCTTTAACAAGACAGAGACAGCCCCGGCAAGCGAGGCTCCTCTTGGTCCCTCTAAGTCGGAACTTAGGCAGTGGCCCGTTCAGCTTATGCTCGTGCCACCAACCGCGCCCTTTCTCAGAGAGGCCGACCTGCTTATTGCGGCTGATTGTGTGCCCTTTGCCTACCCAGATTTTCACCGGAAAATGCTCAAGAATAAAGCGGTTCTGATCGCCTGCCCTAAGCTTGACGACTCGGCACATTATGTCGAAAAACTGGCGCAGATGATTCGGGTCAATGACTTTCGTAGCATTACCATTGCCCATATGGAAGTACCTTGCTGTTTTAGTCTTGGCAAAATAGTCAGCGCGGCCATAGAGCGTGCCGGAATTAAAGTGCCGGTTATGAGCATCAATGTAGGGCTGCAGGGAGAACTGAAATAGCGTGTAGTAAAGAGCAGGAATTTTGGTGGGGATGGCGAATTAGGAAAGGAGAAGATGTATCTAAGCTTGAGGAGGACGTTATTTAATGGGCAGAGCAGAACGTAGAAGGCGCGACAGGCATGGCAAGAGCAATTTACCCTGGGATAAGATTTTGGTGGCGGCGGTACTAGTATTTTTTCTTGTTAGTGCCGGTGTCGCTTACTTCTTCCCGCTGATTACCGCACGGTCCTATGCCGAAGGCAGTAATCGTATCCGCCGTATTATTATTTCTCGCGCCCTTGATCGGCTTGAGCGCACAGACCCTATTGAGTTTAGCTACTACTTCACCAATGAAGCTGGTTCGACCATAAATTTTGCGGCCAAAGAGGCAGACCACGTCGTCACTCTCACTGACCCCATCACCAAAGAACCTAAAACCTATGACCAAGAGCCCTTGCCGGCAGAGTTTCAAAAGCTACGTGAGACCAAGGATGCCCTAGCTGCGGCCTTAAAGGACAGGGCTTTTGTCATTAGCTACAGAGAGAATGAACAACAATTTGGTCACAATATCCTGCAAGTTGTCAAGCGAGATGACGCCAACACCTTGGTGGAGGGCTACGAGTTGTACTTCGATGCCGACCATGCGCTCGATGAGATACACTTCGTCAAGCGCGTGGGCGATGATAAATTTGTGCAGCGAGTGTATCGCGGCTTAGTCGCTGGGGGAGCCGGCCAGTAGCGGTTTTTCATAGGCGGTGACGACACTGCCTATTTTTTTTGCCTATCCAAGAAATAATTCCTAGTGTATAATGTGAATTAAGTAGCGAGAGAAGGTATTTTATAGATAGGCGGTTATGTAAATGGCAGAGAAAACCGTTCTAAAACACCTTGTGGACCTTTTTATGCAAATCGGAGCGCGAGCAACCATGGAAACTCTCGTGTCGACGGAAGACATGCTGACGAACAGCCAACTTTTGGCGCTGCGTTATATTTGGCTGCATCCAGATTGCCCGCTCTCGAGTCTGGCCGAGGGGCTTGGTATTTCTAACCCTGCCGCCACGAAGGTAATGGATCGGCTAGCGCGCAAAGACCTTGTTCTACGCAAGCAGGGCTTGGACCGGCGCCAGATTATCGCCATTCTTACCCCCAAGGGGCGAGATGTCGTGGAGAATCAGCTTCGCTTGCAGATGGTGGCCTACGCCAAGCTCTTTGACATGATGAGTGAAACTGAACTCGCCTCGCTGCAAGCAGGGCTTGAGGGGATGGTTGACGCCGCAGTGCGACACTGGCCTGATTGGCAGCAATTATGTCTGCGCTGCGGTACTGGCTGCTCTAGGACGGACTGTCCTTTGTTCCGTTATACCGGTGCGTAGTGCTTAAGCTATCAGGGAGATAGTCCTCTTGGTGCACGCTTAGGGAGCCTCTGTCGGTCCTTACTTGGTCCCCACCGAGGCAACCTGCATTCCCGTTGACACCTAACGAGCTGGACTTAGGGAAGTCTGAAAGTCGTTGGAGTGCCTACATGTTAAGCTTCTAATGCTTGTGCGTGGACTCGTTATGTGATGCAATACACATAATGAAGAAGTGAGGGCACGTTTTTTACCACAGAGTACACAGAGGTCACAGAGAAAGAAGGAGCTAAGTTAGGCAATTAAATTCGTTCTATCTTCCTCTCTTTCCCACGCCTCTGTGCCCTCTGTGGTTGAAATCGTCTCCTATCGCGAAGAAGAAAGACTTCTGTGTTGCCCTCGGTGTAGAGCGCCTACCTCGTTATGCGTTGGTGGGAATGCAGGAGGCAAACGGTCGCAGACTGCGCTCGAGAATGCCATTGTAGTAGGCCAGAAGTACTCCATAGTTAATTATAGGAATACCCGCTTCTTCTGCCTGCGCCAAACGCGATTGCATTTCTTGGCGGGTAATCATGCATGCGCCGCAATGGATAATCAGCTTGTAGTCAAGCTCCTCGGGGAAGGTCTGACCGCTTTGCCAGGTGATGCTCACTTCGCCACCTACCCGCTTTCTTAGCAGAGCGGGTATTTTTACGCGCCCAATGTCGTCTTCTTGGCTATGGTGCGTGCAGGCCTCGGAAATTAGCACCTTGTCATGAGGGTTAAGTTTGGCGAGGGCTGCTGTTGCCTTGGTGAGCTGGGGCAAGTTGCCCTTGTGGCGCGCCATAATGATAGAGAAGGATGTTAAGGGTAAGTCGGGCGGCAGGGTGCTGGCGACAAAACCGAAGACTTGCGAGTCGGTTACCACGAGCTGCGGCGGTTCGCGGAGTGAGTGGAGGGTAGAGACGAGCTCTGTTTCACGGCAAATTATGGCGCGATGCCCGCCGTCCAAAATGTCGCGCAAGACCTGCACTTGAGGCAAGATGAGTCTGCCCTTAGGGGCAGCCTTATCTATGGGTACGACCAGTAGGACAACCCCCTCGCCATGTAGCAAGTCGTTCAGTAGAGGTGGTTCTACCGTAACCTTGGTCAGTTTTTCGGCTAGTGCATCTTTAAGGGCCGAGACTCCATGGCCAGTAAACGCATTCACCGCCTGGGCATTATCCGGGATAAGAGGCAGCGTGTTGTCGTGGGTGTTGATGACAATAATGGATGGTATCTGGCGGCGCGCTAAATCAGCCAGTAGCTCTTGCTCAGCAGGCAGGAGGGGCAGCTCGGCCACCACGAGCAAAACAAGTTCCGCCTTGCGCAGGGCCCGCGACGTGAGCCTCTGCCGCTCGACGCCGAGCAGGCTGGCGTCGTCAAGGCCGGCGGTATCTACTAGCACCACGGGGCCGAAAGGCAAGAGTTCCATGCTCTTGTAGACTGGGTCGGTGGTAGTTCCCGAAACGGGCGAAACTAAAGCTACTTCATGTCCACAGAGAGCATTAATGAGGGTGGATTTGCCGACATTGCACCGGCCCAAAAGTACAATGTGAGGGCGTATGGCGCGCGGGGTATTATTCATGTCTAGAGCCCCCTTGACGCAGGGAGCCGCCGTGCCCCCGTCCCACCTGGCGGCCGATGCGGGCAATTCTGCCCCCCAAACAACCGCGGCAGTGTCTTAAAGTATCGTCGATGCAGCGCTTGTTCTGGTACAGCTCGTATTGCTGGCGATAAGGGGCAGGGGTGGCGTTGGGCATAACTACATTGGCGCCGCGTTGCCATCCTTTTTCGCGACCGTCCTCATCAAGGGTAGCCAAGGCCGTAGTGACAGGAATGTGCACTTTACGCATGACTAAACGTGCTAAGGCCACCATCTTGTACGCCATCTCGGTACTGCCCTGGGGGCAGAGTCCGAGCGGCGTGGCAGGGTGGGGGATAAAGGGGCCCACGCCAAACATATCTAACTCGAGATCTCTCCCGAGCAGGATATCCCCGGCGAGATCGCTTACGGTCTGTCCGGGCAAGCCAACTAGGCACCCTGACCCAACGTCGTAGCCAAGATCTTTAAGGTTGGCGAGTGTTTCTAACCGTTTAGCCAGTGTGGAGTCAGGATGAAAACGGGCATATAAGGCAGAGTTCGACGTCTCAAAGCGCAAGAGATAGCGGTCAGCACCAGCCTGACGCCACAAAGCAAGCTCCTCACGGGTGCGGTCGCCTAGGCTCAAGGTTATGGCTAAGTCGTGCTCCTGTTTAATACTAGCGATAAGGCTACTCATGCGCTCGCCTGTCCACCATTTGTCTTCACCCGATTGCAGTACAATAGTGCCGATACCTGCCCGCACAAGTTCGGCGGCCGCGAGGAGTATTTCTTCTTCTGTCATGCGGTAGCGCACGATGGAGTTGTTGCCGGCTCTGATGCCACAATACTCGCATTGGCAAGAGCAGTAATTGGAGAACTCTAAAAGCCCCCGCAGCCAAATATCTGCCCCCACTTCTTGGCTGCGCACCCGGTCGGCTGCCTGCCAGAGTTCGTCTAGGTCTGCGGGTTCGGTAAGGCTGAGGAGGGAAGCGATTTCTTCTTGGCTGAGAAGATATCCTTCGCGCTCGGCGCGAGCAATCAGTTCTTTAGACATAAATATCGCGTTCTCCCTTCAGCACTTCCGCTAAGTCATGGCGTACTCTTTGTCGCGCTACAGGATCTGGGATTTGGCTCAACCATTCCTCCCACTTTTCTTGGGCCCCACTGCGAGTGGTATCAGAACCAAAGTGAGCGACAAATTCTGCTAGCGTTAGAATGGCGTTAACTTGGCAAAACTCTTTGATGTCTCCTGTTTCCACCATGTGCATAAAAGCTTTGCCTGTTCTCTGGTGGCGATAACACCCCGTGCAAAAACTAGGAACGTACCCCTTGCTGACGATGCTGTCCACACACTCATCGAGGGAGCGGTGATCGAAGCCAGAAAACTGCCCTGATTCCTGCTTGTCGGGGCGTCCGTAGCCACCCGGCGTGGTGACGGAGGCAGCGCTCAGCTGTGAGACCCCAACGTCGAGGAGAAAGTCGCGCATGGCGGGTGACTCGCGGGTAGAGAGAATGAGGCCGGTGTAGGGGACGGCTAGGCGCAAAATGGCGACGAGGCGAGCAAACTCTAAGTCGTTGACCACATGCCCGAGTGGGTAGGTGGCACCTTTAGCCGGCCGCAAGCGCGGTACAGAGATGGTGTGAGGGCCAATGCCCTTAGCTTCTTTGAGATGCTTGGCGTGGGCTAGGAGGGAACGCACTTCATAGCGATAGTCGTAGAGACCAAAGAGTACGCCTAGACCATAATCGTCGATACCGCCGTCAATGGCGCGTTCCATAGCTGTCAGGTGATAAGTATAATCTGACTTAGGGCCGCGGGGGTGCATGTAGCGATAGGTCTCTTCGTGGTATGTTTCCTGAAAGAGTTGGTAGGTGCCAATGCCTGCTTTTTTGAGCTGGCGGTAGTCTTCTACGGTAGTGGCAGCGACGTTGACGTTGATGCGCCTGATATTGTGCCCATCCACTGCGGTGTCGTAAATGGTGCGAATAGACTCGAGGACAAAATCAATGGGGGTGAAGGTTTTGTCTTCCCCCGCCTCAAGCAGCACTCTCTTGTGCCCCATCCTAATGAGGTGCTCTGTTTGTTCGCGAACTTCGGCCTGGGTAAGATGTATGCGCGAAAGGCCCGTGTTTTCGGCGCGAAAGGCACAGTAAAGACAGCTATTCGAGCACAAATTAGAAATATAGAGGGGCGCAAAGAGCACTATCCGTTTGCCGTAGACTTTGTCTTTGACCGCTCTGGCCGCGGCAAAAATCTCCTCATCGCCAGCATGTGGTGCAGATAAGAGGAGATCCACCTCTCTTTCATTGAGACCATGGCACTCCCTAGCCTTTTCTAGAATGTCCGTTAGGTTGTCATACATAAAAAGTCTCCCTACCTTTTCGATTTCTCAAAATGTGACCGCCGCTTTTACTTTAATCCCATCGATACTGCCTAATTTCCCTGTCAGCGCGCCAATATCATCGTTAGTGCCATCGCAAATGAGGGCAATAACCGAGAGGCCGCGCTCCCGGTGTGGTACGCCCATCCTGCCGACGATCATGTCACCGAAGTCACTGATGATAGCATTGACTTTTTTGGCAGCCTCACTGCGACGCATAACAACGACTCCGATGACAGCAATACGATTATCCATGACCAAACCTCCTGTAAAACAAATAACCTGCCCCGAAATAGGGCAGGAAAAATAGCGCCAGTTGGCACACCCCCGCCCTCAGAAACCCTTGGACTCAGGAACTGTTTATGCGTACCCTTAGGGCCAGACATCACTCCAACCCCTGAGGTACTATGAGCATAACGTAACGTGAAAATAAACGCAAGCCATAGACTGGCAGATGGGTAGTTGTCTGGCAGGACTTCCTGTGTGGGTGTCCAATACTTAACTTGTAGTGTTGTAGCGTTGTAGTGCGAGAGGAGAAAAAGAAGTGTCAATACTAGTAACCGGTGGAGCCGGGTATATCGGTAGTCACACCTGTGTTGAGCTCATCAAGAGTGGGTATGAGGTAGTAGTATTAGATAATTTGTCCAACAGCAAGCCCGAAGTCCTAAACCGCATCGCGGAGGTGGCTCTGCAGAGCGTGCAGTTTTACCAGGGGGACGTTTTGGACAAACAAGTGCTGCGCAAGATTTTTGCCGCTCACTCTATTGACGCGGTGGTGCACTTTGCTGGGGTAAAGGCGGTAGGTGAATCGGTTGAGAAGCCGCTCAAGTACTACTACAACAATGTGGCCGGAACGATGGTCCTGCTCGATGTTATGGGCGAGTTTGGCGTGAAACGCATTGTCTTTAGCTCTTCGGCCACCGTCTATGGCGATCCTCGCGAGGTGCCCATTAAAGAAGACTTTCCCTTAGGGCCGGTTAACCCCTATGGGCGGAGCAAGTTGATGGTGGAGGAAATCCTGCGCGATCAATGTGCAGCAGACCCTAAATTCGGAGCCTGCCTGCTTAGGTACTTTAACCCCATAGGTGCACATGCCAGTGGTCAAATGGGGGAGGACCCAAGTGGCATCCCAAACAACCTGATGCCTTTCGTGACGCAGGTGGCCGTAGGCAAGCGCCCACTGCTGCATGTGTTTGGCAATGATTATGACACCTGTGATGGAACAGGCGTGCGCGACTACATACATGTGGTAGATTTGGCCATCGGCCATGTCAGGGCTCTAACCTGGCTGCAACAAAATAGCGGTATCGGGATATTTAACTTAGGCACAGGGAGCGGTGTTAGTGTACTAGAGCTCATTAATGCCTTTGCTCTGGCGACGGGCGTGCACATACCTTATGCCTTCGCACCCCGACGAGAAGGAGATGTAGCCAAGTGTTTTGGCGATGCCAGTAAGGCTAGAAGCGAGCTAGACTGGCGAGCAGAGCGTGGTCTTTTGGAGATGTGTAGGGATGCCTGGTTGTGGCAGAAAAACAATCCGCAGGGCTACTAATTGCGTGTAGTCCTGCGGAAATGGAGTGCAAGTTGGCTTTGGTCTGACAGAGAACGAGTGGCACAACTAGAATTTGAACTTGCGGTTATGAAAGTAAAACACCGGCAGTGAAACTAGTGCTACCGCAAACTGGTCGACCATCTGCCTCTTTTGCCAGGGTGCGGATTGAGTTTCCCACTCTCTACGCTGCGAGGCAAATGCTTCTTCTAGTTCAGCTTTGTCCACGGTCCTTGCGGGCGGCTTAGTTTGCCTCTCAACTATGGGGCGCGCTAAACCATGATAGTTAAAGTAGAAGCTGCTCTCAGGGAAGATCACGTTTTGGACTAGGTTGGCAATTCCCTGTGTGCTTGAAAAGAAGAAAATTAGAAAGGAAATCGTGCTGACGACAAAGAAGTAGAAGTGGCGTACCGAAAAGGCCATTTCAAAGTCTGTTGATCTGGCAGTGCGGCTCCAAAACCAGGCAAAAAAGCTGAGCGAAAAGATTAGCAAGAGCAGGCTGCGGATAATGGCCGTGCGGTCCATCATCCTCTTCCGTTCCAGTTCGTACTCTCTGAGAAACTCCTCGGCGTCCGGCGTAAAAGTGACCTCTTCCGTAGAGAATTTCGGCGGCAATACTTGGCCTTCGGTAAGGCCAAGCACAGAGTAGAAACTTTGCCTCAGGAAGGCCGCCCCGTGGAAAATCGACGTCACGAGTAACACGGCTGCGATGACGTACACAAATAGACTTGGCAAATGAAAAAACTTATGCATAATTTCTCCTCCTTAAAGAGTCTTACTGCTCCATACCATGTATATTCCCCTTGGCTTGCTAGTTCTCCTTTTTCTCGCGATGGGGCAATAATTGGCTATCTAGTTTTAAATTGAACAGGTGGTAAGAAGGAGGCGTTCGTTAAAATGAGAGTGTATATCTCTGTGGATATGGAAGGCATAGCCGGTGTAACGACCTTTGATGAAACGATAGTGGGCAAAGCAGACTATGAGCACTTTAGGCGACAGATGCACAAAGAGACCAGCGCCGCAGTGCGTGGCGCGCAGAGCGCCGGTGCCACGCATATCGTAGTGCGCGACGGACATGACACCGCCTGCAATCTCTTGCCAAGTGAGCTGCCAGAGGAAGTCTTGCTCATTCGCAACTGGTCTGGCGGACTGTACGGCATGATGGAAGGCATCGACGACACATTCGATGCCGTAGTTTTCGTAGGCCACCACGCCAAGGCCAACACACCTAGTGCGATACTCAAGCACACCATGAGCATGCGCATTCTAGATCTTCGCGTCAACGGTCTTTCCCTGCCTGAAGTAGGCTGGAACGCCTTGATTGCCGGATACCACGGTGTCCCCGTGACTTTTGTCAGTGGGGACAAGGCCTTGTGTATTCAGGCCGAGGCTCTGTTTGAAGGGGTTGTTTGCGTCGCAGTTAAAGAAGGTATGGGGGCCGCTGCGCTACACATGCACCCAGAAAAATGCTGCCACGCCATTGAAGCCGAAGTGCAGCGTGCCCTTGTCGACCGCGGCGCCTGTAAACCCTTTGTGCTAGGGGACGAGTACTGCGTCGAGGTGGAGTTTAACAGCGAGGAATGGGCTCATCGCGGCCAGTGGTACCCAGGCGCGCTTCGCCTCGATAGTCGTACCCTGCAATTTCGCAGCAGCGATTTTCTTGATTGTCTCCGTTTCTTTACCTTTGTGACGTAAGTTCTTGTTGCGGCAGGCGAAATAAATCGTTTTATTCCTGTAATAGCCCTTTTAGGGCTATTTGTCTTTCTGTACAATATTGTTAGAAGGGAGGTGTAAAGAATGTTGTTTCATACTCCTCTATTTGCTTTAGTCCTCCTCGCCGCCATTGTGGGCTTCTCTATAACGCAGGGCGACGCCAGAAAATGGGTGTTAGTGGTCGCTAGTGTGGCGTTCTATGCTTTTGGCGGTCCGCTCGATACGGCCCTTTTTGCCGTGCTCATCGTGGCCGTGTACTACTTGTCAATTAAGCTAGCGGAGAAGCCATCGCCGAGGGGACTAGCCTTAATACTAACCCTGCTCTTTGGTAATCTGGCCTGGTTTAAGTATGGAGACTTCTTCTATGATAATTTGGCGGCCCTGCTTGGTTTTCTCGATCTGCCCCTGACCGTGTCTAGGCCTCTGCTCTGGCTTCCCCTTGGTATTTCTTTCTATACGTTTCAGATGGCCGCTTACGTTATCGACATCTACCGCGGCGTAATAGCCCCTGAGAAAAAACTACTCACTTTTGTGCTTTTCGTGATTTTCTTTGGTCAGCTAGTGGCCGGGCCTATCATGCGCGCCCAAGATTTTTTGCCTCAACTGCAGAAGCGCCTTGCGACGAGCTACGCCGATGTGCGTGCAGGCGCTTACCTCATTATGCGCGGTCTTATCAAGAAGATTGTCATTGCTGACCGTCTGGCAGTTCTTGTCGACGCGAGATTTGGCGAAATGGCCCTCCTAGACCATGCCTCGGCTTGGGTGGCTCTTTACTTCTTTGCTTTCCAGGTCTATTTCGATTTCTCCGGCTATACCGACATGGGCGTCGGCTTGGGTAGAATATTTGGGCTGCGGCTTTTGCCTAATTTTAACACGCCGTACTTAGCCGCCAATGTGGCGGAGTTCTGGCGGCGGTGGCATATCACGCTTTCTACTTGGTTGCGCGACTACCTTTACATACCCTTAGGTGGCAATCGCTGCAGCAGGCGACGACGCAACTTCAATCTTTTTCTCACCATGTTGCTCGGCGGTTTATGGCATGGGGCTGCGTGGACTTTTGTTATCTGGGGGGCTTTTCAGGGTCTGTGGCTCGTCCTCTACCGTCTGTGGAGTGAAGTTGTCATGCGCCGCTACCCCGCCTGGGACGTGCCGAGGTGGGTCAATGTCCTGCTCACTTTTCACATGCAATGTTTAAGCTATGTGTTTTTTCGCTCCGAGGGTCTCGCCGGGGCTTGGGCGATGCTTCGGCAAGTATTAGACCTTACCCAGGTAGCGACGTGGAATGCACAGATAGCCTATGTTGGCATCGTGTTCTTACTTTTTCTGCTCCATCTCGGGGAGAAGTATGTAGACGACCATTACCGCGTTCTATTAGCCAGTTGGCAGGGGGTGCCCGCCCCGCTAAGGGGGGTAGCCTACGTCTTAGTTTCTTTGCTCTTAATACTTAGCTTTAGACCAGCGCAGCCCTTTATCTATTTTAGATTCTAATATCGGTGTCCGTGGGTTAAGGAGATGCCAAGCAGAAAGGGGAGTGTCAGCATGAAGGGGAGCAGAGGGATTTGGCAATCGGGGCTATTCTATGGCCTTATCGTGCTGTTATTGCTCGAAGTTGTAACGCGCCTATACATGGTGGAGCGGGCCTTTCTGTCGCCTTACGGCGAACTGGCGCGCATTAATGACAACCTTGCACGCCACGAAGGCCTGCCGAAGGTCGCTTTCTTCGGGTCCAGTCAAACCCAGGCCGCAGTAGCGACTCGCGAAATGACAGAGCACTTAAGCTTGGCGCCTTATCTTCTCGTCAATGCGTCCGCTGCAGCGGGGGGACCCCGCGAAATGTTGTACCTCTTCTCCCAGAATCGAGACCTATTTCGGGATGTGGAGGTAGTCTATATCAATGTTGACCTCTGGATGTTTAATAGGCATACCTTTGTAGCTGAACAGAACGGTGGTGCGGCGTGGCGCCGTACCGCGACTCTCCGCGACCGGCTTAATTTTCCGGCGCAGGCCATGACCAGGGCGGACTGGCTGTTGGGCTGGCTCTTGGCCACCTGGGACCAACGAGATACTTGGCGGTCAGCACTGCTCGATTGGGTGCGCAATCCCTGGACATACAACCCCCATATTGTCTACGATTGCTTCGGGAGGCCGGTCGCCGGTTTTTTAACTGCCGAGCGTCCCATCACACACGAGATGCTGGTGCAGGAAGCCGAAGCTTTAGTGGCTAGTCAAATGCAGGAGTTTGCCCTCAATATGGCTGCCTACGACGACATAGCTCGGCTCGTTCAGGCCGTAAAAGCCAGTGGCGCAGAGCCCGTGTTCTTACGTGTGCCAGCGTCCCCTGCCTATAGCAGCGCCATACTACATGTGGGCATTGACCAAGAGATCATTTGGCGGGAGTTGGCAAAGCGCTTTGCTGAGGTGCCTGTACTTGATTTGAGCGGCATTGTCCTAGAGGGCCTAGATTACTGGTGGGACCCCTATCATATGTCGCTGCAAGGCGCCATGGAGTTAGCCTTAACCATCGTCGACGATCTGCGACTTCGTCTTGGCATAAACTAATTCGCTTGGGCAGGAGTAACGCATTGTATGGCGAAATTAGTTTGCAGAGTATTTCGCCTGGAGGTATACTGCCATGACTGACACCCTAAGAAACTATGCCACTCTAAGTGAAGGCGTTGTAAAGGTGCGCCATGCCGAAACAGGGCCATATCCGGTGCTTGTGCCGACGACAGGGATTGAACTTAAGGTCAACGGGGTACAACACATGAAGGAAGTGGCTGTTAAAGAAACGGATGAGATCTCTGTGGCAGCATTAGATGAAGTGATGCCCGGTTCTTGGTCGATCTGGGTCAGTCCTAATCTCCTGGCGGCTTATGTGCGACTGCAGCCTGGCAAAAGAATAAAACGCTCATTGCCCAATTTAGAGCCCACTGAAAGGCTTACCATCGTCCCTATGGAGGCTGCTGAGCCGCTACCCGCTGTTACTCTTGATGAATTGACGGCTAAGTTGCGGCAGGAGGGCCTTTTTCAGCGCGCCGATCTGAGCCTCTTGCCTATCGCCACACAGGCGCTAGAGCCCGGCCAGTACTTGATTGCCTCCGGCACGCCACCTACTCCCGGGCGTGATGCGGAGATATCGATGTTCTTTGAAACCGCGCAAAAAACAGAAAAACAAGTAAAGGAAGATAGCGCAGTAGACTTTCGTTCGCGCTATGAGTTTACTGCCGTTAAAGAAGGCCAGGTGCTGGTGAAAAAAACGCCCCCCTTGGCGGGAGTTCCTGGCACTGGGGTGCGCGGAGAACAGATACTACCCTCTCCGCCGAAAGACATTGAGCTCGTGGCTGGGAATGGCGTCATGCATCAAGACTGGGCACAGCAGCTAGTCGCTACCCGTGCTGGACGACCAGTCCTGCGTCCTGGAACGCAGACCATGGCCGTGGATGTCGTGCCTGACATGATAGTCAAAGGTAGCGTAGACATCAAATCAGGTAGTATCTCCTTCCTTGGTGATGTAACGGTGGGCGAAGATGTGACCGCGGGTTTTTCGGTCTGGGCGGGGGGCATGTTGCGAGTGGCAGGAGTGATAGAGAAAGCACACACGCAGGCTGTCTCAGGAGTTAATGTGCGCGGCAATATCATTGCCTCGCAGGTTCAGGTTGGTCCGCCGATTGACTTCTTGCGCAATGTGCGTAGTCTCCTGCCTAGTTTGCGGGAGGACGTCAACTCGCTCACCTTGGCAGTGCAGCAAATCAAGAAGCAACTACCACCCGAAAAGCAAAAATTTTCTGCGCAGTTGATTAGCACCATGTTAAATCAACGGGGAGAAGAGTTAGAGAACCGCGTCAAGGCGCTGCATGACGAACTGCAGCATTTAGACCATCGCTTGCTAGAGATCTATGGTCCCTCCCTGGTAGGTACGTTAGCAAAGTTTAGGCAGGAGATCGAGCAGGGGAAGCGGACTGAAGAGCAGCTAGCCATCTTAGCACGGGTAGCTGTCGTGCTCACGGAGAAGCTAGCCGCGATTAATCCCGACGAGGCCCATCTTTCCGCCGGCAATGTCATTAACTCGCAGGTCTCATGTACCGGCGCCATGACCATCTTGGGGGGAGTGTACAACTCCAAGGTGCAGGCGGGTGGCAAGATTATGGTGCAGGGCGTGTTCCGCGGCGGGGAGATGAAAGCGGGGAGCGATGTCGCCGTCAAAGAGCTTGGTTCGGAGTCCTCGGTGGCCACGTCGATTACTGTACCCACTAGTGCTAAGGTCAAAATCGGTATAGGCTGGGAGAACAGCTCTGTCGTAATCGGTCCGCGACGCTACAGGTTTGATAAAAAACAAACCGATGTCTCCCTTCGCCTTGAGGAAGGTAATATTCTAGTTCGTTAGATTGACCTAGGCACGACCTTCTCCGCATCTGCGGGGGAGGTCTTTTATTTTGGCGACCTGTTGACTTGGTAGGCAGCTAATTGGTATCATACAATTAAATGATTACTTAATGATAGAAAGATTGGTGATGGCAGTGACGAAAAACAGTGGCCTCGAGCCGTGCTCAACCCATTTTGCGCCCGCAACATTGGAGAGTCTGAAAGAGAAAATTCTCGAGGTAGTGGGCCTATCGGAGCTTTTCAAAGTTCTCGCTGACGAGACGCGCACCCAAATTCTTTACATTTTATCCGAGGGAGAAATGTGCACCTGTCATCTCGCCGAAGTGCTCGAAATGAGCTTGCCGGCGATTTCACATCATCTGCGCCTCTTACGCCTAACCCGCTTAGTGAGGAGCAGAAGAGAAGGAAAAATGGTCTACTATGCGCTAGATGACGAGCATGTCCTGCACCTCATTCGCGAGGCGCAGGCGCATTTTGCGGAAGAACGCTAACAGAAAGGGCGCGATCACATTGAAGCACCATGAAGCCGAACAGCACGAATGTGCAAAGTGCTCGCTCGAACAGCCACTTGAAGGCAGTCGCTCTGCCTCTAACCAGAGGCTCATTCCGATTGGTCTCTCGCTCTCTTTACTCGTCGTGGGCATGCTTATGCCGCCTCTCCCGCTGTGGTCTGTGCTCGTCCTGTCTATATCGTACATCATCGTAGGCTGGCCCATTATCCGCCATGCGGGGCGGAATATCTTGCGTGGTCAAGTTTTTGACGAATATGGCTTAATGACAATTGCCACTTTTGGGGCCATAGCCCTCGGTGAATTCCCAGAGGCTGTCGCTGTGATGGTATTCTTTTCGATAGGCGAATATTTTCAAGAGCGCGCCGTAGATAATTCGCGCCGCTCCATAAAAGCGCTCTTAAGCTTGCGCCCTGACTATGCCAACTTAAAAAATGGCGAGGTAGTCACCGCTGTCGCCCCAGAGAGCGTCAGCGTGGGGCAAGTGATTGTTGTCAGGCCGGGCGAGCGGGTACCACTCGACGGTATAGTGCGCGAAGGTGAGTCCTTACTCGATACATCGCCCCTCACGGGTGAATCAATTCCCCGTGTGGTTACAGTTGGCCATGAAATTCTCGCCGGCACAATCAATCAAGCAGGATTACTAGAGGTTGAAGTCACCAAGATCTACGCCAACTCTACTGTAGCCAAGATACTAGAGCTAGTGGAGCAAGCTAGTGAGCGCAAGGCCTCTACAGAACGATTTATCACCTCCTTCGCTCGCTACTACACCCCTGCCGTAGTGGTAGGAGCGGCACTGCTCGCGCTTCTGCCTCCACTCCTTATTCCTGGGCAAACCTTTGCTGTGTGGGTGTACCGCGCCCTAGTCATGCTCGTCATCTCATGTCCCTGTGCTTTAGTCGTTTCGGTGCCCTTAAGTTATTTTGGCGGCATCGGGGCGGCTAGCCGGCAAGGTATTTTATCCCGACTTTGACAGCAAACCCTTATGAAAAGGACCGCAAACCCTTGTGTACGCAGGCGGATGCGGTCTTTTTGTTTTAACCTAAATGTGTAGGGTAACGGCTCATTTTTTGACCGCAGCTAAAA
>JAGXTJ010000010.1 GCA_018333655.1 Bacillota bacterium
CCATCCTAAAGCGGTAGAAGGTCGCCATTCTCTATGCGGTAGTAGATGTCGAGTTCTGGCAGTAGCTGCCGGCCGTGGTTAGCCTGTAGTCGTCCGGGGTTAAAGCTATGTAGCGGAACGAGTACTTTTGGGGCGATGGTGTCGCAGGCATACTGCAAGTGTTGCGGCAGGGCGTGGCCCGAGGTGCCCGCGTAGTGGTAAGAAAGGCCAACTCTCTCGAGTAGTTTCTTTAAGCGTGGATGCGCGGGGTCAAAGGGGCCGAGGGGCATGCCGTTAGAATGAATGTAGCAGCCGCCTATTTCCATCAGGTCGAGTAGCTCTAGGCAGTTAACATAGCTATTTTGCACAAAATATTGCTCGGGGTTGCTACGAATTAGGGCCGCTGTAACGTGGGGGAATTGTGCCAAGATATTGCTTTTCCAAGCCGGGCAAGCGCCTCCCTGGAGTAGAGCCTGGGTATTTTCACCGATGTACACGCTAAAGTCATCCCTGTGCAGTAATTCTTTGGCCATGTAAGCGGTCTCAGGCTCCAAGACAGTCTGACGATTGTTCATCTTGCCGACATCAAGCATGGTGGACAGGCGCGTGAGGTTGCGGTGATAAAGATTAAACACCGCAAGTCCGGGGGTGCTATTAATAATAGTATGCATCTTTTCTGGTAAATGGGCTTCGGTAGCGAGTGTCTCCGGCAGCGTAGAGTCGCCAAGGAGTGGCGCTGTCTCGCCTTCTTCTTGGGCTCTAAGCGTTGTTCCTTCGGAGATAAGTATATCCACGCCCAAGGTCTTGGCCTTCTCTAGCCAGGTGCGAGCTACCTCGGCACGCCCCCCATGTAGGCGAAAATCACCTGTATAGAGTATCGAACCCCCTGGTGTCTCGATGTGAAAAGAACAAGCACCAGGAATGTCATGGTCGACAGCAAGCGGCGTGATTACAAAGGGGCCATGTTTAAATGGTCGGTCATACTCACAGGGAGTGTAAGCCCTAGCCTGCGGCACGCCCTCCCCAATTTCAGAGAGCGCGTGGTACAGGCGCCAAGAATCTTGTGTAAGATATACTGGCACTTCCGGGTGCACTAAGCCCATGGCACCCATGTGGTCGAGGTGTAAGTGCGAAATTAACACAGCCGTCTGCCAGGGGCTTTCTTCCGCAGCAGGCAAAGCAGAAAATGTACCAAGAGCCGCGCGGCTATAGATACCGTCAAGGGGGGGAATCATATTAAGGCGCAAGTAGTCAGCGACTAAGGAAGAGGGGCGCGTTCTCACCTGGCCATCAAGCACCGCCTCGCCGGGGCTGTAGCTTAAGCCAAAATCAAAGACGAGACGGTGGCAGCCTGACTCAAGAGAGATGACGGTCCCGCCAATTGACTTAAGACCGGACCAAAAGCGCATGTGGGTAGGATTTTTTGTCATAGAGTATGCCTCCTAGCAGTAAATGTCCCAGACAATGGTACCGTGTCGAGGGTTGCCTCGCTGTTTCAACGGTACAGACTAGCTTATAGTACGAGCCAAAGCCTGTCAATTACAATGGCGTTTTTTTGCGGAAAATTGTGTTTTGTATGATTACCGCTTGTGATCTGTTGATTTTATAGATCCTCATGACATCTCCACATGATTTAACGCTTCTTTAACATGTGCTTGTTGTAGCCTTAATTACATGGCGGTACGATGAAGTGGTACCAATCAACTACAAGTAAGGGGGATCTTTTGTGAAGAAAATAGTCATGCTTGTGCTTGTTACGGCCTTGGCCCTGGTGGCGATTGGCTGTCAACCCCAAAAAACCACTCTAGATGTAACCGGCTCTGACACCATGGTTAACCTAGGCGCTGCTTTGGCAGAGGAGTTCATGAAGACTAATCGCAACATCGAAGTGGCCGTTTCAGGTGGCGGTTCTGGTGCAGGTGTTGCCGCACTTATTGAAGGACGCACCAACATTGCTCAGTCCTCTCGCGATCTTCGTCCCGAAGAAAGAGCGCGGGCAGCTGCTCGTGGCACTCTGCATGAGATTATCGTTGGGTGGGACGGCCTTGCTGTAGCTGTACATCCCTCTAACCCTGTTAATGAACTGACACTGGCGCAATTGGGCCAGATTTACCGCGGCGAAGTAAGAAACTGGAAAGAGCTCGGCGGCAATGACGCTCCCATAGTCATTCTTTCTCGTGACACCACTTCAGGCACCTTCGTCTTCTTCCGCGAGTTTGTGGTGCAAGAGCGTGGTCAAAAGAGAGACGCCGAATATCACCCTGACACTATGATGATGCCCTCTACAGAAGCCCTCTATCAAGAGATTGCGCGTAATCCTAACGCTATCGGTTATGTCGGTCTAGGTTTCCTTAGGCCGACCATCAAGACGGTTGGTATTAAGGCGGATGACGCCAGTGCTGCCGTGCTACCCTCGGTTGAATCGGTTCTGGCCAAAACCTATCCGCTCGCACGCCCGCTATATTTCTTTGTCGTAGGCGAACTGACCGGTGCCCTCAAGACCTATGTTGATTTTGTTTTGAGCGATAAGGGCCAACAAGTCGTGCGCAGTCTCGAGTTCGTACCTATTCGTTAGTGAGGTTAGGGGGTTAACGCTTGCCATACCAACAAAAGCTCGTCACCATGGCAGGTTACACAGTGCTTCTCATTACGGCCTTAATTTTCGCCTTCTTGGTGCAGCAGTCGTGGCCGTTTATAGTGGAGCATGTTTCACTTGAATTCTTCACGGGAGATCGGTGGTTGCCGGTCTCCCTTCCTCCCGTTTTTCAGATCCGTGGTTTTCTGGTCAGTTCGGCCATGATTACGGCCTTAGCCATTGTTGTCGGCGTGCCTTTTGGCGTGCTGGCGGCCGTGAGTCTAGCTGAGCTCCTGCCCCACGGCATAAGTGTTGTCTTTCGCTCTATTTTTGAAGTTACAGCGGGCATACCCTCCGTGGTGTTCGGCTTCTTAGGACTTAAGCTAGTAGCCCCAGCGGTGGCCGACTTCTTTAACTTGCCCACGGGGTTGACTGGCTTTAGTGCCGGTATAGTGCTCAGCGTCATGATTCTGCCTACCCTCATCAGTTTGTCTGAAGAGGCGCTACGAAATGTGCCGCGCGAGTATGCCGAGGCTTCGTATGCACTGGGGGCTAGTCGCTGGCAGACTATTTGGCGAGTGGTTGTGCCCACGGCACGAGGCGGCATCGCTGCGGCTGTGCTTTTGGGCATAGGCAGAGCAATTGGTGAAACCATGACGGTACTCATGATTGCCGGCGGTAGGCTGGCTACTCCTGGCAGTATCTTTGACCCCATGCGGCCCATTACCGCACTCATTGCCTCCGAGGTAAACAATGCCGCGCGCTTTAGCGTGCAGTATCATGCCCTCTTTACGGCAGGTCTAATGCTCTTTCTCATTACGCTGGCTGTCAATGCCGTTGCGGCATCGGTGATAGTCGGCAAGAAGGGTAGGTAGGGCGGTGCGAACTAAGTACTCACTCAAAGAATTAGCGTGTCTCTTGGCGCTTGGTATTGCTGTGCTGCCACCGCTTTCCGCGGTGCTCTATATCTTCATTATGGCTCTCCCCGCGCTAAGCCTCGAGTTTGTCACGGCCATGCCCGTGCGCCGCGGTATAGAGGGGGGCATCTTGCCGGCTATAGTTGGCACCGTTTGGCTGATGTTTGGTACAAGCTTAGCTGTGCTGCCTATCGGAGTAGGGGCAGGCATATACCTAGCGGAGTTCGCCCCGAGTAACCGCCTTACGAGGATCCTCGAGATGGCCCTTATTAACCTGGCAGGCGTGCCCTCAGTCGTCTTTGGTTTGTTCGGCTACGCAGTCTTCGTGATCATGCTGGGGTTTGGTCCTTCTATTCTTTCGGCCTCACTTACGCTCGCCGCCTTGACTTTGCCCCTGGTCGTTACGGCTACTAGGCAGGCGCTCTACGGCGTTCCTACCTCCTTTCGTGAGGCTTCTCTCTCGCTAGGGGCTAATCGTTGGCAGACAGTCTCGACTATTGTCCTTCCCTGTGCGCGTACTGGTATTGTGACCGGCACGCTCTTGGCCATGGCCCGTGCCGCGGGAGAGACCGCGCCCATTCTCATTACTGGCGCTGCCTTTGCCTTGCCGGGTTTGCCATCTTCGTTCATGAGTCGCTTTATGGCCTTGCCCTATCACCTCTACATTTCGGCGACACAGATACCTGCCATGCCCCCTGAACGCATGTGGGCTACCGCGGCCGTACTCCTGTTCTTGGTTCTCACCATGCAGGTTGGAGCCACCATTTGGCGGGAGCAGGAAAGGAGAAATAAGAGTTGGTAAATTTACAAAAACCAAAGATTACTTTGCGGGACGTTTCAATATACTATAGTGCTCTCCATGTCATTAAGGGCGTAAGCATGACTTTCTTAGAGAAAGAAATTACGGCCATAATCGGGCCCTCAGGCTCTGGCAAGTCTACCCTGTTGCGCTCCATGAACCGCATGAACGACCATATAGGTGGCATGCGCGTGCAGGGGGAGGCCACTATTGGCAGTGCTAATATTTATGATCCTAAGCTTGACGTAGTCGCGCTTAGGCGGCGCGTCGGCATGGTGTTTCAAAAGCCAAATCCCTTTCCTAAGAGTATTTATGACAATGTGGCTTACGGCCCGCGCCTGCAAGGACAGAAGTCTAAGGCCGAGCTAGACGTCATTGTCGAAAGGTCGCTCAAGCAGGCTGCGCTCTGGGAAGAAGTTAAAGACAGGCTTAATGCTTCAGGCCTGGCCCTTTCAGGTGGGCAGCAGCAGCGTCTCTGTATCGCCCGCGCTCTAGCTGTTGATCCTGAGGTCTTGCTTATGGATGAACCTGCTTCCGCACTAGACCCTGCCGCTACGGCCAAGATTGAAGACCTTATGCTGCAGCTAAAGCAGGAGTTGACAGTAGTCGTAGTAACCCACAATATGCAGCAAGCAGGACGCGTATCTGACTACACCGCCTTTCTCTTGGGTGGGGAATTAGTCGAGTTTGACGTCACACGCAAAATTTTCACCACACCTAGGGATAAACGTACCGATGACTACATCAGTGGCAGAATGGGATAGGGGGGCGCAGTGTGTTAAGACAAAAATTTCAAGAAGACTTGGCCGAATTGCATTCCAAATTGCTCTCCATGGGTGGCCGGGCGGAGCAGATGCTTCGGCTTTCTCTCGAGGCGCTGCGCACTGGGCATCCCGAGACAGGCGAGGAAGTCGACAAAATGGAGCTTATCATGGATGAGATGGCGGTCGAGATTGACGCCTTGTGTGCTGAGCTTATTGCTAAACAGCAGCCCGTAGGGCAGGATTTGCGCCGCATAGTGGGTGCGATGCGTCTGGCCATTGATCTAGAGCGTGTGGCCGACATCGCGACCAATATTGTGGAGCAAGCGCGCCTCTTGCCGCGCCCCCTTATCAAGCCGCTGGTCGATATCCCTAAAATGGTAGATCTGGCCTCATCGATGCTGGTCGATTCCCTAAACGCCTTAATTAACTCCGACGTGGCTCTAGCCAATGAAGTGTGGAATCGGGACGATCTAGTTGACGATTTGTGCGAGCGTATATTGGTGGAACTGCGCGGCATGATGTCAGTTGATGCCTCGCTCGTGCCCAAGGCCTTGCCGCTCCTTATCGTGGCGATTCAAATTGAGCGCATTGCCGATCATGCTACTAATGTCGCCGAAACCGTTGCCTACATTGCCACAGGCACAAAAATACCGTATAAGAAGTAGTAGTTCCTAGGCCAAAGGTGTGCGCTCTGCACACCTTTTTGCCTAGCAAATTCACGCGTATTGTAGTACTATAGGCAAGGAAACAACAACTGTGGGAGGGACATTCTTTGCCATATATAGTAGGCATAGCGGGCGGAACTGGCTCAGGGAAAAGTACATTGGCTGAAAACATGATTAAGAATTTCGCCGGGCAGACCCTACTTATTCGGCACGATAATTACTATCGCGATCAATCCCATTTACCGATGCCAGAGCGAGTAGTACAGAATTATGATCACCCCGACGCCTTTGAGGACGATTTGTTAATGGCTCACCTCGAGGCCTTGCGCCAGGGAAGCATGGTGATGGGGCCGCGCTATGACTTTGCGAGCCATACTCGTCACGCCGACAGGCAGCCTCTAGAGCCGCGTGAGCTCATTATAGTAGAAGGCATACTAGCCCTACACAGTCCTAGCTTACGCCATCACTATGATCTTAAGGTTTTTGTCGACACCGACGCCGACATTCGCATACTGCGCCGCCTCACGCGTGATCTGGCGGAACGCGGCCGCACCATGGAGTCGGTCGTTCAGCAGTATATAGCCACTGTTAAACCCATGCACGAACAATATGTGGAGCCGAGCAAGAGACATGCCGACGTCATCATTCCCGAAGGCGGCCTTAACAAGGCGGCTACGGCCCTCATTGCTGCGCGTCTCCGCCATGCCTTGCAGGTCAGTGCGCTAGCGAGAGGGGAAGAGTAACATGCGGGGCTATTTAGAGGTAATCTGCGGCGGCATGTACAGTGGTAAGTCTAGTGAGTTAATACGCCGTATAAATCGTGCTAAGTACGCACGAAAAGAAGTGCAGTTATTTAAGCCCGCTCTCGATGGTCGCTACCATGCCACCAGCGTGGTGGCGCATGACAGCAGGCAGCACGACGCCTACGCCTTAAATGATATTAGGGATCTTATCCCCCTGCTAGCACCCACTACCTCCATTGTGGCCATTGATGAAGCTCAGTTCTTTGACCCCGAGGGGACGATTGCTGTCGTCAATGGGTTGATGGAGCTAGGCAAGAAGGTCATTGTGGCTGGTCTGGACCTAGATTTTGCCGGCAGGCCCTTTGGCGCCATGCCGCATCTCTTGGCTATCGCCAACGAAGTAGACAAATTGCGCGCCATCTGTATTCAGTGCGGCAGCAAAGGCTATATAAGTCAGCGACTCGTGGATGGCAAGCCTGCTTCAGTGCACGACCCCCAGATTCAAGTCGGTGGGCTTGAATCATACGAGGCGCGCTGCCGTGAGTGCTGGTCTCTTAAAGAGGAGAACGAAGAAGCCTAGGTCTAGGGCCAAGCCTTCGCGGCATAAACCTAGACAGTAAAGAGGCCTGGCGGCATCGTAGATGCCGCGGCAGGGGGGTTAGGCGGATGGTAGATGTTTTGCGGCTCAAAAGAGAAGTTTGTGCCGTCATCGACGCACGTCAGGAAGAGATCATAGCTTTAGGCACCTACTTGCTGCATCACCCCGAGCTAGGGTACAAAGAGGTAGAGGCCAGTAGAGCAGTGGCAGAGATGATGCGCGAGATGGGGCTTAAGCCTGTGGAGCATTTGGCCCTCACTGGAGTGCGGGCTGTCATGCCAGGCGGCTCCCACAAGGTGAAGCTGGCGCTTATGGGTGAACTCGACGCGCTAGTCTGCCCGGGGCATCCTTTTGCCCATGCCCTGACTGGGGCCGCCCACGCCTGCGGGCACCACGCCCAAGTGGCTGGCATGATGGGGGCCGCGCTCGGGCTACATTACAGTGGCTCCATGGAGCATCTCGCGGGGGACGTCGTCCTTTTTGCCGTTCCCGCCGAGGAATACGTAGAGCTAGAGTACCGGCAGAAGCTGCGTCTCGAGGGTAAGATTTCTTTCCTAGGCGGCAAGCAAGAGCTCTTGGCCATCGGCGCCCTAGATGATATCGATATGTGCTTGATGTTCCACCAAAGCAGTGAACTGACCCCTCGCATCACCATAGGAGGGACGAGCAACGGTTTCATTGGCAAGATGGCTAAGTTTACCGGTCGCGAAGCGCATGCCGGAGGGTCTCCCCACACGGGAGTAAACGCTCTCAATGCGGCCATGCTAGCCATGATGGCCATTCATGCCCAGCGCGAGACTTTTAGGGACGACGACCACATTAGAGTGCACCCTATAATCACCAAGGGTGGCGACTTGGTCAATGTTATACCGGCAGATGTGCGCATGGAGACATATGTGCGCGGTGCCACTATGGAAGCAATTCTCGATGCCAGCCGCAAGGTAGACCGCGCCCTCCATGGGGGGGCCATCGCCGTCGGGGCCGAGGTAGATATTGTGCAGCTGCCAGGCTACTTGCCGCGCCGGAACGAGAGCGTCATGTCCGAGGTGTTTCGTCAAAATGCTGCGGCACTAGTTGGGGAGCGCTTGCTCTACGAAGGCCGCCACGGCGCGGGCTCGAGTGACATAGGCGATATCAGCCACATTATGCCCACCCTGCATCCTTACATCGGCGGGGCCAAGGGCCGCGCCCACGCCTCTGATTTTGTGATGCCGGATACGGAGTGGGCCTACATTATTCCTGCCAAGATCATGGCTATGACTGTGGTTGACTTGTTGTCGCACGGGGCGGCTAAAGCTCTCGAGGCCAAGGCCAAGTTTAGGCCGGCTTATACGCGCGAGTCATACCTAAGCATGTGGCAAAATCTCCTTTCCTGAGTTAGGGCGACACTAACCTGTAAGTGTAGCGTCATAATAGAACGAAGGAGTGATTGCATTGACAGTAAAAGTAGTAGTCGACAGCGCCCTCAATGTTCCGCAAGATATAGTTCTTGAACTGGGCATTTCTGTAGTGCCCGTGAGTGTGACGATTGATGGTAAAACTTACCGTGAAGGCGTCGATGCCTCACGCGGTGAACTAATCGCCCTCATCGGCGAGTCTAAGCAACTGAGTACCAGCCAGCCTTCTCCCGGTGATTTTCTCGAGATGTACGACTCGCTCGGTGGGGAGATTGCCTCCATTCATCTGACGTCGAAGTCGAGTGGAACGCATCAGTCTGCCAGCCTAGCCTCTACTATGACGAACAAGGCCAGGGTATTGGTGCACGATAGCGCCCATGCCGCTCTGGGTGGGGGGTGGCAGGCCATAGCCGCCGCACTTAAGGCCAGAGAGGGCGCCACGCTTGAAGAGACCATTTTAGTTGCCGAACAAGCCAGAGCAAAGGTGGCCACCTTTTTAACAGTGCCCACGATGAAGTACTTGCAGCGCAGCGGCCGCGTTAACTTTGCTAAAGCACTGATTGCCTCCTTGCTCTCCGTCAAGCCAATTATGAGTTTTAACGACGGTGTGGTCGAGGTTGTCTCCAAATCGCGCAGCATGCCGGGCGCACTCAAAGAGATTGTCAGCCTTTTAAAGGAAAAATACGGCGACAAACCGCTCGCTATAGCAGTGATGCACGCCGAAGACCAAGCTCTAGCTGCCCAATGCCAAAAGTTGCTTGAAGCAGAGTTAAAGGTAGACTACTTTGTGGTCACCGACCTTACCGCCTCCCTCGTCGTGCATGGCGGGCCAGGTACCATAGCCGTCAGTGCCCTGCCCGTGGAGTTTGTCAATGGGCTAAAGAAGTAACCGGAACTCGAGACGAGAACAAATGTTAAGCCATGAGCGACTACATGCCCGCGCATATGGTCGCTCATCTTTCATGCCGTCTATTCGTGGCGCTTACGCCGGCAGGATGCGAAATCTGTCTAAGTGCCAAGATATATTGTACAATGGATAAGAGGTGATTTGTTTGAGCGATAAACATCTGGTTGGGATATGCTTAGGTTCATCCAATATTAAGCTTGTGGCCGGAGTTATGCGCGAGGGCGTCTTTGTTCTGGAGCGGCAAGCTTGCCAAGCCCACGGCGGCGATGCCCGCAGGGTACTGCGCGACCTACTGGCGGAGCATGTGCAGCCGCATTCGCATATCGCATTGACTGGGCATAAATTTAAAGAGCAAGTGCTGTTGCCTGTTATCTCTGAACCGGAGGCCACGGAGCTTGCCCTTCACTATCTTAAGGAAGAGCTACCGCCGCTGGGGGCTGTAGTCAGCGCCGGCGGGGAGAACTTTATAGTCTACGAGCTAGATGCCGCAGCTCGCATCGCCACAGTGCATGTTGGTAATAAATGTGCTTCAGGAACGGGTGAGTTTTTCTTGCAGCAGATTCGCCGCATGAGCCTTAATTCTGCCGAGGCAGGGGAGCAAGCCTTGCTTGACTCGCCCTACAAGATTGCCGATCGCTGCTCTGTGTTTAGCAAGAGCGACTGCACCCATGCCCTAAACAAAGGTACCGCCAAAGGGCGCGTGGTGGCTGGTCTTGGCCGGATGATGGCGGGTAAAATAACGGAGCTGCTGAAAAAGACGCCCGCCAAAAGCGTTTTACTAGTGGGTGGGGTAGCCAAGAACAAGACGGTCACTAGCTACCTAGGCCGAGACGGCTTTAACATTGTTATACCCGACTACGTCGACTCCTTTGAAGCGTTAGGGGCGGCTTTGTGGGCTGCCGAACATGGAAAACAATGGGACAAGACCCCCTTGTTTAAGGCGGACGCGTCTTCCTTTGAGTTTCTTCCCGCGTTGTCAAAATTTGCGCATCGGGTGTCCTTCAAGGAGCACCCTTGGGCAGAAGCGACAGAGGGCGATGAGTACATTATTGGTCTAGACGCAGGTTCTACCACCACCAAGGCGGTGCTACTACGTGTTTCGGACAGGGCCATTGTCGCCGGCAAGTACCTGCGTACTGATGGCGACCCCGTGCGGGCCTCACAACAATGCTATCTTTCTCTCGCCGAGCAAGTGCCAGCTCGACTAAACATCATCGGGCTGGGAGTTACAGGCTCAGGTCGACAAATAGTGGGGCTGCATGGCTTGACGCGCGGTATTATTAACGAAATCATTGCCCACACTACCGCTGCCGTGCACTTTGACCCCGCGGTAGATACCCTGTTTGAAATTGGGGGGCAAGACGCCAAGTACACCTACATTGTCAACAGCGTCCCTGCAGATTACGCCATGAACGAGGCTTGTTCGGCGGGCACGGGTTCATTTCTCGAGGAAGCAGCCAAGGAGACACTGGGTGTCCCGACAGAAGACATTGCCGCCTACGCACTCCAGGGAGACAAGCCGCCCAATTTTAACGACCAGTGTGCCGCCTTTATTGGGAGCGACATTAAGACGGCCATTCAAGAAGGCATTACCAGCGAGAATATCGCAGCGGGTCTTGTCTACGCCATCTGCCAAAATTACGTCACCCGGGTCAAGGGCAGCCGTAAGGTAGGGCGCAAAATATTTATGCAGGGTGGGGTCTGCTACAACAAGGCTGTGCCCTTAGCGATGGCCGCTCTTACCGACCGTGATATAGTGGTGCCACCCGACCCCGGCTTAATGGGTGCCTTTGGGGTGGCCTTAGAAGTAGGGCATAAAATTGAGTCAGGACTCCTCCCGAAGGGAGCATTCGATCTCCGAGAGCTCTCCCGGCGTGAGGTAGAATATGGTCAAACCTTTGTCTGTGCCGGCGGTAAGGAGAAATGCGACCGCAAATGCACCATCGCGCGCATTAAAGTGGCCGAGCGAACCTATCCCTTTGGTGGGGCCTGTAACAAGTACTACAATGAGCGCTTTGCAGAGAACCATGAGAGCGCACTTTTCAACCTAGTGGCGGAACGGCAAAAATTGCTCTATAACCGCCCGCTTGTTCCTGCGGTGCGAATTGGTAAGACAGTCGGCATCAGTAAGTCGCTCATGACCAATAATCTCTACCCTTTCTACCATGCCTTCTTGGCAGACCTAGGCTTTGACATCGTTTTGTCCGAGACCCTAGACCGCGAAGGCATAGAGAGACGGAATGCCCCCTTCTGCTACCCCCTCGACATGGCCCATGGCTTTATGTTGAACCTAATCCGAGAGCGACCAGACTTTATTCTGATGCCCCATGTACGCGCTACTCCCATAACGAATGGCGCGCCACCGAGCACCACTTGTCCCCTCATCCAAGGCGAGCCCTATGTTCTCCGCCGCCTCTTTAAAGCCGAACTAGAGGGCATTAAACTGCTCTCCCCGGTACTTAATATGCAAAGCAGTTTTGACGAAGCAGAAAAGGCGATGCTCTCGTTAGGAGCCGAGCTTAATGTCAGTAAGTCTGATGCTGCACGGGCTTTTCGGCGCGCGGTTGTGGCACAAGATAACTTTGG
This sequence comes from Bacillota bacterium, assembly GCA_018333655.1. Classification (NCBI taxonomy): domain Bacteria; kingdom Bacillati; phylum Bacillota; species Bacillota bacterium. The sequence goes on from JAGXTJ010000010.1 coordinate 11,931, forward strand.
CGAAGGCTTGAAAGAGTTAGGGCGGCAAGCACTAGCGCGCCTAGCCGAATCAGATAAACCCGCCATCGTGCTTTTTGGCCGGGCCTACAATGCCTTTTTAGACCTTGCGAACATGGGCGTGCCGCACAAGTTCGCCTCGCGGGGCATTATGGTTATTCCACATGACATGCTAGACTGCGACGGCGAGCCCCCCATCGACACTATGCACTGGGCCGCCGGCATGAGCATTCTTAAGGCAGCCAAGGTAGTGGCCGCCAACCCAAAACTCTTTGGCTGCTACGTTACTAATTTTAGTTGTGGGCCAGACTCCTTTATCCTGAATTACTTCCGCGAGATAATGCAAGAAAAGCCCTCGTTGACACTCGAGCTCGACTCACACACCGCTGATGCCGGCATTGATACGCGCATCGACGCCTTTCTTGACATTATCAAGCGTTTTGGTGCCGGGCATAAGTCGCAGGTTGTGCCAAACAAAACCTTTGTACCAGCGGAAGTAGTGAAGGTCGGCAAGAAGTGGCTGTTCCGCTCCTCCGCGGGTGAGAGCCTGCCCTTGTCAGACAATCGCGTCAAAGTGCTCATACCCACCATGGGTGATTTTAGCACGCGCCTTCTCGCTGCTATGTTCAGTCATTTCGGCATCACGGCCGTGCCCCTGCCCCCGCCAAGCGAGGCCGACTTGACGCGCGGCAAGAATTACACTACCTGCAAAGAGTGTTTGCCCCTCATTTTGACGATGGGCTCCTTGCATAACTACCTCGATACGCGTCCTACAGGTGAGATGACCATCTACTTTATGCCCACAACGAGCGGCTCCTGCCGTTTTGCGCAGTACAATGTACTGACTAAGATGCTTGTGCACAAACAAGAAATTGAGAATCTGGCTTTAATGTCTCTTTCCTCTAAAGATAGCTACGCGGGTCTAGGCAGTATGTTTACCTTGCGGGCCCTGTGGGCTACCCACATTGGCGACGTCATGGAAGAGATCCGTGCCGCTGTTTTGACCCTAGCGCTCGACAAGCCTAGTGCGCTCGCCACCTACAGGCATGGAGAGGAAATCTTGCTCAAGGCGATTGCCACGCAGGGTTTTGGCGATTTAGTAAAAACACTTCGCCATGTGGCGAACCTCTTAGCGGGCATTCCCCTGCACACGCCACTGGCCAAGGCGACCAAGGTGACCCTGATCGGCGAAATTTATGTGCGCCGCGACGGATTATCCCAGAGGTACTTAGTGGAGCGCCTAGCGGAAAAAGGGGTAGTCGTACTCATGGCCCCGGTTGTGGAGTGGGTGTACTACACCAACTACTTGGCGGCGCGAGGTTTGCGCGGCCCAGTCAGCACCTTGCAGCCATTAAAGTCGTGGGGCAAAGCCCTCATTATGGAGCGTTATGAACGGATTATCAAAGAGGCCCTAGTCCGCTCAAACCTTTATGATTATCATCTGATTGATATTAAGCAACTAGTCGGCAGCGTATCGCATCTAATAAACCCCGAGCTGACAGGAGAGGCCATTTTGACCTTGGCTTGCGGCCTGAACGATATCGTAGACAGAGTGGATGGCGTCATGGCCATCGGTCCCTTTGGCTGCATGCCGGCGCGCATTGCCGAGTCGCTCCTTAAAGAGACCATCGACACTGAGAAGAAAGATATTTGTGCCGACCCGTCCTTAGTTGAAAAGATTGTCCTAGCCCATCCCCACTTGCCTTTCATCAGTATCGAGAGTGACGGTAGTCCCTACCCACCCGTTATCGAAGCTAGGCTCGAGAGTTTTGTCTTGCAGGTAAAGAGGCTGCACGCCACGCGCGAGCGGCTTCTCCGCTAAGGCTAGCAGATTGCAGTAGCTGTTCGCAGCATGCTACAATGGCTGCAAAGAGGTGATAATGGCTGTATGAGAGAGCTCGTTAAAAATTGCCTAGTAAAGGCGCACCAAACCATTAGCGGCAACTTAGTAGTGCTGTGGTTTCCACCGCTTTTTAGCACTGCCATGGCCGTTATAGTCTTGCTGGTTATGATCATACTGCTGCCAGCCATGCCGGTCCAAGGCGGTATGGGCCTGCCCTTAGGTACGCTGCCTTGGGCGGGGACAATGCTTGTCTTGGCGATGGCCTCTGTGGCGGTCTTAGCCGCTGTTAATGCGGGGACCATGTACTTGCAGGGGCAGGCGGCACTAGGGGAGAGGGTGGACACGGGCCATTTTTTTCTCGGCATCCGCAAGCTGTTTGCCAAATTTATCGGCGGTAGCCTTATCAACTACTTGTGCTACGCACTGTTCATTATCGGCTTTGGCTGGCCCATATTCGCCGAACTGGGCAAATTACAGGTACCGGGGGTTCCCCTAGCCGACTTTCCCCTGGCACAACTCGAGCAGTTGCTTTACGCCCATGGCTCGCGCCTGTCAGCCGGTACACTGATCTTAGCCAGTATGGTGGTGCTTCTTAGTATGTGGCCGCGTGTGCTGGCTCTCGGCGAGTTAAGTCTAAGACAGGCCCTGCAGGTGGGCGTAAGCTTCGCCGGCACTAATTTCTTATTCCTCGGTGCGGTTTTCTTTCTGCAGTGGTCAGGCAATATCGCGCTGCAGCGTGGTGTAGGCCCTGTATTTTGGCTGGGAGCCCTAGTCGCGACGCATACGCTCAGCGTGTACGTCAGTGTTTCTTTGATGCATTACTACTTGGTGCGAAGTACCCCCGAGCGCTAAGGGGCACGCCCGCACAAATGGAGGAGGTAGACCACATGGTGGGGCACAGACATTTTTTTACATCAGAATCAGTCGCAGAGGGACACCCTGACAAAATCGCCGATCAAATTTCCGATGCCGTACTAGATGCGATTTTAACCCTTGATCCACTGGCCAGGGTGGCCTGCGAAACAGCAGTCACCACAGGGCTTGTCTTGGTCATGGGTGAAATATCGACGACCTGCTATGTTGACATACCAAAGTTAGTACGACAAACTGTGCGCGAAATTGGCTATACGCGGGCTAAATTTGGCTTTGACGCCGAGACTTGCGCGGTGCTGACGGCCATCGACGAACAGTCGCCGGATATTGCCCAAGGGGTGGACAGCGCCTTGGAGCTACGCGAGGGACAAGTTGATGATGAAGCTTTGCGACTTGGCGCGGGCGACCAGGGCATGATGTTTGGCTTTGCTTGCCAGGAGACGCCTGAGTACTTGCCCTTGCCGATCAGCCTTGCTCACGAGTTGGCCAGAAAGCTCAGCCTAGTGCGCAAGCAGCGCCAGATCCCCTACTTGCGCCCAGACGGCAAGACGCAAGTCACGGTAGAGTACGAAGGCGCGGTGCCTTTGCGGGTGGATACCGTGATTATCTCGGCACAGCACAAGCCGGAGATCCCCTTGGCCACCATTCGCGAGGACATTATCAAGGAAGTCATACTCACCACCATACCCGCTCACTTGCTAGACGCTAACACCAAGTTTCTCGTCAATCCCACCGGGCGCTTTGTCGTGGGGGGGCCGCAAGGAGATACCGGCCTGACGGGGCGTAAAATTATCGTTGACACTTACGGTGGCGCGGCCCGCCATGGCGGCGGTGCCTTCAGCGGCAAAGACCCCACCAAAGTTGACCGTTCAGCGGCGTATGCCGCGCGTTACGTGGCCAAAAACATCGTGGCGGCAGGACTAGCCATGCGTTGCGAAATTCAGGTGGCTTATGCCATTGGCGTGGCTAGCCCGGTATCCATCATGGTGGACACTTTTGGTACCGGCGTCGTCAGTGACGCTGAACTGGCGGAGATCGTCAATCGTCACTTTGATTTGCGCCCCGCAGCCATCATCCGCGACTTGGGTCTGCGGGCCCCCATTTATCGGCAAGTTGCCGCTTATGGGCATTTCGGTCGCCCTGACCTTGATCTGCCCTGGGAGCGACTAGATAAAGTGGCTATTCTTCAGCAGTACTTGCTTTAGCTATACTTGCTTTAGCTATACTTGCTTTAGCTATACTTGCTTTAGTTATATCTGCGTTAGCTTTTGGATGCCTCCCTGCATATAGTAGGGCAAGGAGGTGGCAATATGGGTTGGGTACTGCTAGCGGTAGCCATGCTGATCGCTTTAGTAGAAATGGCGCGCCATGTCGGAAGAGGGATGCGCGCTCAGGCACTAGGTATCGACTTTGCCAACTCCCCCGAGCACGTAGAAATGACCTTGCGGGCCCTAGCCCACTACGCTGAGCAGGGCTCGGTCTACGACCTCACCGTCTACTTCGCCACCGAGGATGCCGAGGCGCGCACGATCGCCTTAAGACTTGGGCAGTACCTCCCCCTCCGCCTACTGCCTGACACTTTGCCCAGCACGGGCTATATAGAAGCAAACGATTTATCCCCGCAAGGTATTAGGCAAGAAGTGCAGAGTAAGTTTGCGGCACACTCTGGTTTGTAGGGACAGGATGGAGTGAGATGGTTGGTTAAAGTTAGGGGCGTCGTCGAACGCATCGTTTTTCGCAATACCACCAACCACTACACGGTTCTGCGTCTTAAAGTGGCGGACAAGCCGCTCTTGACAGCAGTGGGGGTATTTACCTCTATCGCTCCCGGGCAAGAAGTGGAGATGGAGGGCGAGTACTCCGAGCACCCCCAGTACGGTCGCCAGTTTACCGTCACTAGTTTTGTGGAGAGAGTGCCTGTTGAGTTGTCGGGCATCGAAAAGTACTTAGGTTCAGGCCTTATAAAAGGTGTCGGGCCACGTACCGCGCAAAAAATAGTGGCTCATTTTGGTCGCGAGACCATAAAAATACTCGACCACGACCCGTCGCGGCTCGTGGAAGTGCCGGGTCTTGGCGAGTCAAAAGCGAACACGGTCATCGAAGGCCTTAAAGGTAAGCGCGAAATGCAGAACACCATGGTATTTCTGCATGGGCATGGCATTACGCCTGGTTTCGCCGCCCGTATCTACCGTTACTACGGCGAGAACACCATAGAGATGGTGCGCCAAAATCCATACCGGCTGGCAGATGAAGTTCCGCTCATTGGTTTTGTGCTGGCCGACAAGTTGGCGCAAGAACTAGGGCTAGACAAAGACGATCACAGGCGCATTGGGGCTGGGCTACGGTATGTCTTGCGCGAGGGCGAAGGTGCTGGGCACTGCTACTTGCCGCGCCAAAAGTTAGTGCCTAAAACAGGCGAGCTATTGGGGCTCTCCGAGGCGAGGGTGGAAGCGGTGGTCGACGAGCTGGTCCGGGGTAAAAACCTAGCCATCCTAGAGGCCGCAGGCGAGAGCCGCGTCTATCGAGCACAAGTTTTTGCCACCGAGAAAGATGTAGCGGCTAGACTAAGAGAGCTCTGCCGCGCGGAGACTACTCTCGTGGCAAGAGATTTAACGAGTGGCCTTGCCGCTTTTGAGGCGACACAAGGTATCAAGCTAGCGGTGGAACAAGTGCAAGCCGTGGCCATGGCCCTAGAGCAGGGGGTTATGGTCATCACCGGCGGGCCTGGTACGGGCAAAACCACCCTTCTCAAGGCGCTCTTGCACCTTTGTAGCACGCGCTCGCTCACAGTATACCTTGCTGCCCCGACGGGACGGGCGGCTAAGAGGCTCAGTGAGTCTACTGGGCAGGAGGCCAAGACGGTGCATCGCCTCCTTGAGTATAGTCAAGCAGAGGGTAAGCCGCTTTTTTTGCGCAATGTCGATAACCCTCTCAGGTGCGACATGGTTATTCTCGACGAGTCCTCTATGCTTGACCTTACCCTCGCTCATCATTTACTGCGTGCTTTGCCTGTGGGCTGTCGCTTGGTGCTAGTGGGCGATGCCGATCAATTGCCTTCGGTAAGTTCGGGCAACTTGCTTCGCGACATCATTGCCTCGGGGCTGGTGCCGGTGGTGCGACTAACTACGATTTTTCGCCAAGCCAAAGAAAGTCTCATTATAACGAATGCCCACCGCATAAATAGTGGCGAGTTTCCCTACCTCGCGACTAACCGCCGTGACTTTAAGTTTATTGCCGCAGAAGAGCCCGAAAAAGTCGTGGACGTACTGCTGGACATGGTCGCCAATGAACTGCCGCGCGGGCACCGGCTACGCCCCATAGACGATATTCAGGTGCTCTCACCTATGCGTCGTTCCCTCTGCGGGGTAGAAAATCTCAACTTGCGCCTGCAAGAAAGGCTTAATCCAGCCTCCCCAGGCAAGGGAGAGATACAAATCTCGGGGTCAATTTATCGTTTAGGCGATAAAGTTATGCAAGTTCGCAACAATTACACGAAAGTAGTGTATAATGGTGACATCGGCAGGATTGTGAATATAGATTCTGAAGGCGAAGTCACTGTTGCCTATCCTGACGGCCAGTCATTTCGTCATATTGACTACGGTCCCGGCGAGCTAGACGAGCTCACCCATGCCTACGCCATCTCCGTACACAAGAGCCAGGGTAGCGAGTATCGCGCGGTGGTAATACCTATTACCACGCAACACTTTATCATGTTGCAGCGCAACTTGCTCTACACGGCCATTACGAGAGCGAAGGAGATGGTGGTGCTTGTCGGTACCAAGAAAGCCGTGGCCATTGCGACCAAGAACAATAAACTCGAAGATAGATATACTAGTCTAGCTTTTCTTATGCAACAAGGTTGGCTGTTGTAGATGAAGCTTGTCAGTAAGTTTCTAGAGTTTTTGTTTCCTGACCAGAACCTTTGTGTTGTTTGCGGGCGACCCCGCGCCCCTCTTTGTGCTAGCTGCTACGAGCGTGTTCTCTCTCTGCAAACGCATCGGGTGAGACTAGTGGCAGGAGTAGGTAGGGTCATGGCACTACTGCCTTATGAAGGCGAGATGCGCCGCCGCATCCACAACATGAAATTCGGAAGTCAGCCCCACTTGGCGAGATTGTTTGCGCGTGCCCTAAGACACAGCAAACTGCTCGAGTCGTCGCCTGTCGATGTCGTGACAGCAGTACCCATGCATAGGAGTAGGTACATACAGAGAGGATATAACCAAGCCGACTTGCTAGCCCAAGAACTAGCGAGAGAGCAAGGTATACCGTATCGGGAGCTTCTTGTGCGGGTCAAGAACACGCTGCCTCAACACACTCTCTCTAGGTTAGCAAGGCAGACAAATCAAGATGGTGCCTTTCATGTGGCTGCTGACCCCAAGGATTTACGCGTTCTCTTGGTGGACGATGTGCTAACCACCGGTAACACTGTGAGAGCGTGCAAAGAGGCGTTAGAGGTAGCAGGTGCGAGAGAAGTCGTAGTCGTAGTCTTGGCTATGGCCCTTCCCCGATCAAATAAATATTAGGAGGTACATTTGTGAAACAACGTGGAAAAGTAAAGTGGTTCAATCAGCAAAAGGGTTTCGGCTTTATTACAACTGATGGTGGCCAAGATGTCTTTGTGCATTTTTCTGCCATTGGCGGCGAGGGCTTTAAGTCCCTCGACGACGGTCAAGACGTAGAGTTCGAAGTGGTAGACGGCCCTCGCGGCCCTCAAGCTGCCAACGTCACCAAGAGATAAGCGACAGAGAGGCCATTTTGTGGCCTCTCTTTTCCTTTCTAGCAGGATTTATTCTGTAAGAGGAGAATAGTATCTATAGAGTAGGAAAGGGGCTGAGCATATGCAGATGAGCGTCAGAGGTAAAAATGTAGAAGTGACTGATGCACTGCGGGATTACGTCACGAAGAAACTTAAGAAGCTCGACCGCTACTTCGACGGCGCTGGAGAGGGACAAGTCACTCTCAGTATCGCTCGAGAGGATCACCGGGTAGAGGTGACCATCGGAGTAAATGGGCTCATCTTACGAGGTGAGGAACAATCCCCCGACATGTATGCGTCCATTGATCTAGTTGTAGAAAAGCTAGAGCGGCAAGTTGACCGCTATCGCACTAAAATAGCCCGGCGCCTGCGCACACCACTGCCTTCGTTGCCACTTTCTACCGAAGTGGAAGTAGACGATACTCCCCGCATGATGCGCACGAAACGTTTCCCCATGAAACCAATGACGGTGGACGAAGCAGTAATGCAAATGAACTTGCTAGGGCACGATTTCTTCGTCTTTAACAACGGCGATACTGAGCTCGTGAACGTCGTCTATCGTCGCAAGGACGGCAACTACGGTCTCATCGAGCCACAAGTGTAAGACTGAGAAAAAAGCACCCTCGCCTAGGCGGGGGTGCTTTTTAGAGAAAATGTCAGAGACAGGGGCGATTTTTGTGCCAAAAAAGGTCGTGGCCGTTATATTTGAAGGCGGAAGCCCCGCCCACCCGGTGGTGCGCGACTTGGCTGCGGTGCGGGCAGCGGTGGTGCTTGACACCATCACTAAGCTTAGCTCTGTAGCCGCGGTAGCAAGCATAGTGCTGTCGACTAATTATCCCGCCCTAGCGGCAGAGGCCCGCATACTAGGAGCCATAATTCATAGGCCAGAAGGCGTGTTTCACTATGGGCGAGAACTGCAGAAGATAGTGCGCGACACCGGTGCCGAGGCAGTTATCTCCCTAGGTGGTGCGGCCGCGCCCTACCTTACGGTGGCCGAGTATAACGTCATGGCCGACAAGCTGCAACAAGAGCAGGGCATAGTGATTACCAACAACCCACAGTCGGCGGATCTTACTGCTTTTGCCCCTGCAGACGCCATCTTCAGGATTATGCCTCCTGCCGAAGACAATGGTCTCGCTACCTTGCTACGCGACCAGGCGGGTCTAGTGCGTGAGCTGCTGCCCCATTCCCTCGGCGTGCACTTTGACCTAGATACCCCGACCGACGCCCTCTTAATGTCTCTTCTGCCTGGCAATGGCCCATTCGTTACGGCAGCACTCCAGGCCCAGAACTGGGATACGAAGCGGCTTATGGCGGCTCTTTCTCGTCTCGCGGAAACCCATGTGGAGATGGGGCTCATCGGGCGTGTCAGCCCGCAGATCATGGCGCATATCAATAGCCGCACCTTTGTCAGGCTGCGGGTATTTTCCGAGGAGCGCGGCATGAAGGCCTTAGGCCGAGTAGAGCGCGGGCAGGTAAGAAGTCTAATCGGGTACTTTCTTGAAACAACCGGCCCAGAGAAGTTTTTCTCTTACTTAAGTCAGACTTGTGACGTCTGTTTTATAGACACGCGCGTCATCTTCGCCCATAGCAAGCTTAAAGTGAGCGAGGCGGATCGCTTTCTTTCCGACTTAGGTCGCTACGACGAGATAAATGACCCCTACTTAAGGGAGTTCACCCAGGCTGCCGCCGAGTGCGCCATTCCCGTAATTCTCGGTGGGCACTCTCTAGTCTGCGGTGGGATGTGGGCCGTGGTTGAATTGCTCGAAAGACCGTCCCCGGTGTCGCAGTCGCGATTCCAACCACAGAGTACACAAAGGCGTGCAAAAGAGAGAAAAATAGAACCATCTCGTCCCCCTAAATAAACTCCTTGTTCCTCTCTTTCTTACTCTGTGTACTCTGTGGTTAATAAACGTTCCTTCTTCTCTCTTGCTTCTTAGTTTTGCGTCTTACTTCTTGCCTCTTGTCTCTTATTTCTTACTTCCTGCTTCTTGCCTCCTGCCTCTTGCTTTTCTCTGTGTACTCTGTGGTTAATAAAAGTTCCTTCTTCGTGTCGATGATTGGGAAACGACTTAGCGAAAAAACATTGTAGAAATATGCAAAATATCCACAAGGAACTGCGTCCATGGCGTGGAATTTAACTAGTAGCGGAGTGGTAGGAGGATGTCGAGTGGAGAGAGATAAGGCAGCATTAGTCGAAGAATGGGTCGCCTCTTTGCAGGGGGTGCAGTCAAACCGGGTAGTGTTTAATGACCAAGGAGAGATTGTAGAGCTACACGTCCTAAGCGACGACAAGCGTAACCCTCGCCAAATTGTGCGCGACATCGAGACCTTGCTCCTCGTCAAGCTCGGTATCAATATCGACCACAAGCGCATTAGCGTCGTGCAGTTTGCCAAAGAGCAGGAGACGGGCGAAGAGCGCGTCACCTTGCACGGCATAAGCTACAAACTACATAAAGGCACAGCCGAAGTGGCAGTCAGCCTCGCTTTGGGAGAAAAAATAGCCGAAGTGGCAGTAAGCGGTCCGGCCTCGCGCCAGAACCAAGGGCGTTTAGTCGCCGGCGCCACTTTAGCTGCCTTAAAGAAGTTGCTTTCCGGCATGGTCGACTTTGTCGTGGAAGACGTCACGCAGCTTAATTTTGCGCGGGGCGAAGTAGTGGTCGTAGGCCTAAGCATCGTCACCCCTTCTGGGGAAGAAACCCTCGTCGGGTCTACCTTTGTGAGGGGAGAAGCGAAAGAAGCTGTGGTGCGGGCTACGCTCTCGGCGGTCAATCGCCGCTTTGGGCAATTAATGAGTTAGAGTTTGGGGGGGCGAAAATCACTCTTCGAGCGGAGCGGTCTCCTGTACCCTACTAGCGGAGCGGGGCAGAGAACCGAGCGAAGGGGGTTTTTTTGTGAAAAAGATGGTTAATGTGCTTACACGTCTAATGGGCGTTGCTGGCGTATGGAAGTGGTAAATCCTCCGCCCCCCCCTTTTTTTATCGAAAGCAGGTGACTTCTTGACATTAAAACTGCGGCTCTATGTATATACGGTCATTGCTCTCGGTGTCATTCTCCTCATTGGACTTGGTCTGCCGGAGAGCCCTGCGGAAGTTACGGCGATAGTTGTTTTCGGCGTGATTGCCATGCTTTTCGAGGCTTTATCGATTGAAGCGCTGCTTGGCAAATCTACCATTTCCGTTAGTTATGTTCCCATCATAACGGTGGCATTACTTTTTGATGTGCAGGTGGCGGCTTGGGTCGGTGCACTGAGTAGTCTCAATGTAAAGGAGATTATGGGTGGTAAGCCCTTGTTGCGAAATCTCTTCAATTTCGCGCAAGTGGCAGTTTCTGGAGCAGCTGCAGGGGCCGCTTATGCATACGTTGGCGGAAGTGCTCGGGAAGTGGACATGATTTTTGGCGCGAGTGTTGTTGTGGGTGTGTTGGCTTTACTACTTGTCAACGCTTTGCTCACTGGCGTTGCGGTCAGTTTGTCTGAACGGGTGGGGTTAGTGAAAGTGCTTCGGCTTATGCTAGGTAGCGGTGGTCTTGCCTATGTGGTTACTGCCCCTCTCGCCGTACTCACGGCGGTGCTCTACATCCATGTGGGCTACGTGGGGGTCATACTCTCCCTGCTGCCGCTATTCCTCGCCCGCATGTCGCTTAAACTCTACCGCGATATGCGCCAGCACTACTTAGAGACAGTGCAGGCCCTAGCGCAGGCCATCGACGCCAAAGACACTTACACGCGGGGGCACTCTGGGCGGGTGGGCATCTATGCGGTCGATATTGCCCGCCGCATGGGCTGGCAGGGCGATAAGCTCGAGCAAATGTACTTTACGGCCTTGCTGCACGATATTGGCAAAATAGGCGTGCGAGACCACGTTCTTACCAAGGACGGCCGCCTGTCGCAGGCGGAGCGCGCAGAAATAAACAACCACCCCTCGCTAGGCGCGGATATTGTCCTCAAAATAGCTTACTTAAAGGAGGGCGCCGACTACATACGCCATCACCACGAGCATTTTAGTGGGGAAGGCTACCCAAGCCAGCTCGCGGGCGAGACCATACCGCTTGGGGCGCGTATTATCGCCGTGGCCGACGCCTTTGACGCCATGACCTCTGTGCGCAGTTACCAAGACCCGCGCACCCTACCTGAGGCGCTACAAGAATTGCGCCACTGTAGCGGCAGCCAGTTTGACCCCGAGGTCGTGGAAACTTTTGTCGGGGCCTTAAGGAGCTATGACGACATAGCCGAGTACACGCGCGAGGCCGCCGCCGTGAACCTCAGTTCTCTTGCGGGGGTTTCCTTGCAGTGATACAATAAACACAGGTGTGCATGGCTTTCCGAGTGAAAGCCTGTTTTGTTAGGAGGAAAATTATGCTGGGGTTTATCAAGAACTTGTTTGACTCCAATGCGCGTGAGATTAAGCGTCTAGAAAAAGTAGTAGCCGATATAAACTCTCTTGAGCCGAAATTTGTCGCTTTGTCTGACACTGCCTTACGCGCTAAGACAGGGGAATTTCGCGCGCGCCTGCAGGGCGGCGCGACTTTAGACAGCCTGCTGCCAGAAGCATTTGCGGCAGTGCGCGAGGCGAGCCGGCGTGTTATCGGCCAGCGGCATTTTGACGTGCAGCTGCTCGGCGGCATGGTTTTGCACCAAGGGCGTATCGCCGAAATGAAGACAGGCGAAGGCAAGACTCTAGTCGCCACTCTTCCTGCCTACCTCAATGCCCTGCAGGGCAAGGGTGTGCATGTTATAACCGTTAACGACTACCTCGCCCGTCTGCACAGTGAGTGGATGGGGCAGATTTATCACTTCTTGGGCCTTGAAGTGGGGCTTATTGTGCATGGGATTGACTTTGCGGCCAGAAAACGCGCTTATGCCGCCGATATCACCTACGGCACCAATAACGAATTTGGCTTTGACTACCTGCGCGACAACATGGTGCACGACCCCGCGCACATGGTGCAGCGTGAGCTTCATCATGCCATCGTCGACGAAGTAGACAGCATACTTATTGATGAGGCGCGCACCCCGCTGATTATTTCGGGGCAGGGGGAGCAGTCGACCGACCTCTACCACCGCTTTGCCCGCCTAGTGCGCACCTTTCGCGAAGACATAGACTACACCGTGGACGAGAAAATGAAGACGGTGACCCCGACCGAAGTGGCCGTGCACAAGACGGAGAAGGCTTTTGGCGTGGAGAACCTCTTTGATAACAACAATATCTCCCTGCAGCATCATCTCAACCAGGCCATACGCGCCAAAGCGCTGATGAAGCTCGACCGCGACTATGTGGTGAAAGACGACGAAGTAATTATTGTCGACGAGTTCACAGGCCGCCTGATGTATGGGCGCCGTTACAGCGCGGGGCTGCACCAAGCCATTGAGGCTAAAGAAGGCGTGACCATCGAAAAAGAGAGCCAGACTCTAGCCAGCATCACCTTCCAGAATTATTTTCGCATGTATACCAAGATCTCTGGCATGACAGGCACCGCTGTAACCGAGGAAGAAGAATTTCGCCATATCTATAAAATGGACGTAGTTGTTTTGCCGACCAACCGCCCCATGATACGCAAAGACATGGCAGATGTGGTCTACAAGACCGAGAAGGCCAAGTATAACGCCGTCATCGAAGACATTATCGCCCGCCACGCCACGGGGCAGCCAGTGCTAGTGGGCACTGTCTCCATCGAAAAATCGGAGTGGCTGAGTGAAATGCTTAAAAAGCGTCGCATCACCCACCAAGTGCTAAATGCCAAGCACCATGAGCGCGAGGCCGAAATTGTCGCACAGGGCGGGCGCAAGGGCACAGTTACCATCGCCACGAACATGGCGGGGCGCGGCACCGATATTATTCTCGGGGGCAATGCCGAGTTTTTGACTCGGCAGGCGCTTATTGCTGCTGGTGTGGCGCCAGAGGCCCTAGTCGATCTCTTTCTGCGCCAAGACCCCGAATCACTCGCCCTGCGCGAGCGCTACCTCTCCGACCTAGCGGCACGTCAAACTATGACGCAGGCCGAGCACGAAGAGGTGGTCAGACTGGGTGGCCTGCACATTATTGGCACGGAGCGCCACGAGGCTCGCCGCATAGATAATCAGTTGCGGGGCCGCGCCGGCCGCCAAGGCGACCCCGGCTCATCGCAGTTCTTTATCTCTCTGGAAGACGATCTTATGCGCCTCTTTGGGGGCGAGACCATGCTTAACTTAATGGATAAGCTAGGCATGGAAGACGACATGCCGATTGAGCACTCGCTGCTTTCGGGCGCCATAGAGCGCGCGCAAAAGCGCGTGGAAAGCCGCAACTTTGACTTGCGCAAGCATGTGCTGGAGTACGACGATGTATTAAACAAGCAGCGCACGATTATCTACCGTCAGCGCCGCGAGGCTTTAAGTGGGCAGCTGGACGGCGTGGTCGAAGCGATGTTTGGCGAAATAATAGACATGGCCCTTGTGGCCTACATCCCCGACAAGACCTATCCCGAAGAGTGGGATGTCACCGGTCTACAGGCAGCCATGGAAGAGTTTGTGCCCTTAGGGGAGCTAGACCCCGAAACATGGCGACAGTTTACCCGCCATGGCCTGCGCGATGAGATTAATGAGCTCTGCCTAGCAGCCTTAGCGCGCCGGCAAAGCGAAGTTGGCGCGGAGCTGTTTAACGACCTCAAGCGGGTGGTGCTGCTACGCATGGTGGACACCAAGTGGATGAGCCACCTCGACAATATGGAGGAGCTGCGCCAAGGCATTGGCCTACGTGCGTACGGACAAAAGGACCCGCTGGTGGAATACAAGCTCGAATCCTACGAAATGTTTCAGCAGATGATTGCCGAAATTAAGCAGGATGTGGTGCGCTATGTCTTCCGCGTGCAAGTCGTCGGCGAACCGCAAGCCGCCCCTGTGGTCAAGGTACGCCCCACGGCGAGCCCTGCCCCACAAGCCGCGCCTCGCGATAGCAAGCTGCTAGGGCGTAATGACCCCTGCCCCTGTGGTAGTGGCAAGAAGTACAAGAAATGTTGTGGACGTGAGTCGTAAGGAGGGGTACCCTTGTTAAACACGGCAGAGTTACGGGCGCAGGCCGCAAAAATGGCACTTTGGGCAGATAGTTTGCGGGGGTCTCTTTGACCTACCGCACAAGCAGCAACGCATCGGGGCTTTAGCAGAACTTACTTCCGCGCTTGATTTTTGGGCAGATGTATCTTCCGCGCAAAAGACACTCGCTGAGCTAAGTGCGCTGCAAAACGAAGTGCGCGCCTGGCAGACACTTAAGGACGAGGCGGTCGATGTAGGCGAGCTGATTGCCCTCGCCGAGGAGCTAGAGGACACCGCGGCGCTAGAGGGTGTGCCGCTTCGCCTCACCGCTCTCGAAGGGCAGCTTACAGAACTTGAGTTGCGTCTTTTACTAGCCGGACCCTATGCCAGAAACCACTGCATAGTTGAGCTGCACCCTGGCGCGGGCGGTGTAGATTCGCAAGACTGGGCCTCCATGCTCATGCGTATGTACATCCGCTATGCGGAAAAACGTGGTTTCGGAGTGGAAGTACTTGACTACTTGGCCGGAGACGAGGCGGGGCTAAAAAGTGTCTCCCTGCTCGTGAAGGGCGAGTTTGCTTACGGCTACCTGCATGCCGAGAAGGGCGTTCATCGCCTTGTTAGGCTCTCACCTTTCGACTCCTCCGGGCGCAGGCACACCTCTTTTGCCTCGGTATCTGTTTTGCCCGTGATTGACGAAGAAGAAGCACTCGAAATTGACCCTGAAGACTTGCGCATAGATACTTATCGGAGCAGCGGGGCGGGGGGACAGAATGTCAACAAAACTGACTCGGCGGTGCGCATCACTCATCTGCCTACTAATATCGTCGTGCAGTGCCAGAACGAACGTTCCCAGCTAAACAATAAAGCCACTGCAATGCGCATGCTGCGCGGCAAACTTATGGAGCGGAGGCTCGAAGAGCAGCAAAAGGAGATTGATCGGCTACGGGGCGATATCGGGGAGATCGCCTGGGGCAATCAGATACGCTCTTATGTCTTTCATCCCTACAACATGGTCAAAGACCACCGCACGGGCGAAGAAACGGGCAATGTGCAGGGCGTTATGGATGGCGCACTAGACCCCTTCATTGATGCTTTTCTGCGCTGGCAGGCCAAACGCTGACACAGGCATAAGCCAGCAGGTACTTGACACCTTGGTCTGACTTCAGGTGCTACACCAGCAATAGGGAGTAGTTTGGATTGTCTAGAACGGGAGGAAGAGTATGAAGAAAACCTTGCTCTGGATGTTGCTCGTAGCTTTTGTACTGTCGGTAGTTACTTTTCTAGCGCCGCATCTTATCGCCCGCGGAATCGAAATGGGCCTCTATCGTACCCTGGGGGCCGATGTTTCTGTGCGGCTGGCCAGCTACCCTTCGCTAAGGCTATTGCTCGGCCAATTTGAGCAGATTGAAATCGAAGCCAAGAACGTGAGCCTAGGGGGTCTGGTAGCCAATCAGTACGCCCTAGTCGCCGAGAATGTTGCCGTCAACATGCGTGAGCTACTCATGAAGCGCGAAGTGCGTTTTCGTAACGAGGGCCAGATGCAGGTGCGCGTGGTGGTAGAAGAGGGTGAGTTAAGCAAACTCTTGTGGGAGCGTATCCCCGAGCTGCGGGGTTGGCGCATACAGCTCCATGCAGGAAGGGTGACGGTGCTCGGGCAGGTGCCCCTTCTTAACGCCAAAGTAGATATCGCTGTGCAGGGTAAATTTGTGGCCGTGGGCCAAGATAAGATTGCCTTTGTCCCAGAAGGGGTAGAAATTCTCGGCGCTCCGCTCCCTGCGGCCTTAGTAAACGCCGTCATGCAGGATACGCAGTTTCATATAGATTTAGCTGCGGCACCTATGCCGCTTGAGCTCTTGGATGTTAAAATGGAACCGGGCCAGCTCATTGTGGTGGCTCGTGTCTTGCGTTGAAAGGTGTTGTGCATGGTCCGCCGACTAACTGTTCTGCTTTTAATCGTCATTGTTCTCAGTACTGTGACCATACTCGGGGAGCGGCACCAGGTGGAGCGACAGAATAAGCAAGTCGCGCTCTTTATGGATGGCACCGACTTGTACTATCGCTCCCGCGAGAAGTCTCTTGACTTGACGCTGTACCTGCGCCAGCTTAAGGAGGCAGGTCTTTACGGCATCGCCAGCCATGTTGTTCCTCTGCGCGACAAGGCGCTACTTGGTGATGTAGTGATAAAGGCTGCGGGGGCCGATGCCGCCCTGTACGCAGAAGCCTTAGGTTTGCGTCGCCCCTTGCCTACCCAATCCCTAGTGCATGTAAAAGTTCCGGCCCTGCAGGAACCCATTACGAGGCTGATCGAAGAACTTTCGCCTGGTCTTGAGGTGACCATTTTTGGTCCCGTAGTCTATACGGAAATCCCTTTTGAAAGGCTGCGACGGGCCAGCCTTGGTTTTTCGCCTACCCTCCTCGCGGCTATTGACGAGGTAGGGCTGGCGTTTTTGCCCGTGTTTTCGCCTTACACAGGTAGCTCCGTGCGCGAAATGGCCGCCTACCTTACTTCGCGCGACGTGGCAGGGGTGATGTTCACCGGCAACCGCTTGGCTGAAGACTTGTCGGGCGTGGATAAACTCAAAGAAGTTATTAGCGAGAGAAATTTAAGGCTGTACTGGTTACAGCGGCACGATACCCTGCGCGGCTACGTTCCCTTGGTAGGGGTGGAGGGCATTTTAACCGACGAGAGCCGCATCATTCGTGCCTTTCGTCCTTCGCGTATTGAGACCAACAACCCCCTCGTCACGCCTTACAGCATGACCGACCGCTGGTTAGGCTCCGTAAAAGAATACAATGTGCGTGCCATCTACATGCGACCGTTTTATCGTGAGCCAGACATCGCCTACAATGTCGAATATGTGCGTCTCTTGGCCGCTAGTCTTCAGAAGGCGGGTTTTACCTTGGGCTCGGCCGAGGCTTTTACAAGGTTTTACCCCTCGCCCTGGCAGTTTTACTTGGTGGGCCTAGGCATCGCCCTCATCGGCGTCGCCTTAGTGCGTAAGTTTAAATTTCCGCCTATCCTTGGAGCACTCGGCATGGCCGGGGTTGCGCTCGGGCAAGTTTTGCTGCTGACCCCCTGGAGCGTCGAAGTGCGACTGGCAGTAGCACTTGTCGGGGCCATTCTAGCCAGTTTCGCGGGGCTCGCCCTGTGGAAAGACGAGAAGTTGTGGTGGAAGAGCTTTCTCCTCATTAATGGCACCTCGCTCGGGCTCGGGCTTCTGGTCGCCAGCTACCTAAGTGACTACTACTTTATAGCTGAGTTTCGTTACTTTCGCGGGGTCAAGCTGCAGTATGCGGCTCCGCTGGTAATTTTGGCGGCGCTGCTCTTTCTGCCAAGGCTAAGACAGCTCTTTGGCGAAGTAAAAGATGAAATTAGACGAGTGGGGCTCCTTGGGGCGGCCCTCCTTTTAATGCTCCTGGCCTGGGCACTAGCCGTTTTTATCTGGCGTTCGGGGCATGTGCACTCCATCAGTCAGTTTGAGCTCGAGCTGCGCTTCTGGCTAGAGGAAGTGCTCATCGCTCGTCCCCGTTTTAAAGAAATACTTATCCACCCTGTGCTACTAGTCATTCTCTATTTTCGCAGCCGGCTTTCGCGCTTAGTCTTTGAGGGCGGGCTAGTGGTGGCTGCTATTGCTCAAGTCTCTATCGTCAACACCTTTATGCATTTGCGCACTCCCCTCGCGCATTCCTTGCTCCGAGTCTTTCATGGGCTGTGGATAGGGGCCATCTTAGGAGTACTGGCCATAGTCGTTTTACGGCAGCTCATCGCCCGCTACGTAGTCCTCGCGGGGAGGGCAGTCAAACGATGAAGGTGGTGCATATTAATGGCGGGGGAGAAACGGGTGGCGGCAAGAGCCACCTCGTGACCCTACTGCCGCATCTCCGGGCCGCGGGATGCGACGCTTCTTTAATTGTGTTTACCCATGGCTTGCTAGAACAGGAAGCCATGGCGGTGGGCGTTCCTACCACTTGCTTAGGCGTGAGTCGCATGATGTCTTACAAGCTCTTTCAGCGGCTCCATCAACTTTTAAAGGCTGAAAAACCCAACCTTGTGCATACCCATGGCGGCAGAGCTAACCTTTACGGGCGCCTGGCGGCAAGGCTGGCTGGCATTCAATGCGTCGTCACGACCGTGCATAGCTATAGCGACCTCGATTACAACAAGGCCTGGCACAACACTTGGTTTTCCCTTGTGGACAGGCTCACTTGGTTTTTTACCGATTACTTTATCGCCGTCTCGCACCACTTAAGAGACTCTTTCACCATGCGCGGCGTCTCACCTAGCCGTATTGCCGTGGTCCATAATGGCATAGCCCCGTGGCAGGGGGAAAAAATTGACCTGCGACTCCGCTTCGCACTGGGGTCAGGGCCGGTGCTGTGCGCTGTAGGGCGCTTCGTGCCTGTTAAACGGTTTGATGTGCTCATTAGAGCCATGAGTCAAGTGCTGGCCGCGTTTCCTGAGGCCAGCTTGGTGCTGGTCGGCGAGGGACCAGAAGAGGGGGCCATGCGTGCCCTAGCACAGTCTCTCGGTCTAGAAAAGAGGCTGTTCTTTGTAGGTTACCGGACTGATGCTAGAGCCATGCTTAGTAGTGCCGATGCCTTTGTTATGTCTTCAGACATGGAGGGCCTACCCATAGTGCTCTTAGAGGCCTTGGCCGCCCATGTTCCGGTCGTCGCCACGCGCGTGGGGGGTATCCCCGAAGTAGTGGAGGACGACAAAACTGCCCTTTTGGTCCCCAAAAATAGTCCAGAGGCTCTAGGCGAGGCCCTAGTCGCCTGTCTGGCCGATAAGGCGGCAGCAGTGCGTCGCGCCACCCTCGGTCGACAATGGTTTATGGAGAACGGCACGGCAGAGGCCATGACGCTTAAAACACTGGCTCTCTATAAAAAGTGGGGAGGTGGCTTATGATGGCCAAAGGCGTCGACGGCGCGATAGTCAGCAGGCGAACGATAGTCATCTTTAGCGCCACTCCCTGGCAGGGCTTAGTTGGGCGTCCCCACCACTTGGCGCGGCACTTCGCCTCGCGTGGTGAGCGTGTGCTCTTCGTCGAGCCGGCCATTACCTGGCTTTCGCCACTGAAAAAGCTCAAGCTCCTTCTAAAGTTTCACTTTGGCAGACTACTGCCCCTAGAAGAGAACTTAGCCGTCCTCACGCCGCCCCCCATCATGCCAGCAGGTTACCGCTTTCGTGCGGTCAATAAGCTTAACCAGACGCTTTTAGAGCGCAGTATCATGACCGCTCTTCGCCGCCTAGACTGGCCCGCAGGCCTAGTAATTACGCACTTGCCTGGCACGGCCGACTTCCCCGGCACTATGCCGCTGCTTTATGAGTGTGTCGATGACCATGCGGCCTTTAGTCAGTATTCCTCCCTGTGGCAGAAAGAAGTGGTACAGGAGCTAGAGTATGATCTCTTGCGGCGGGCGAGAGGAGTAGTAGCTACGGCACAAGTGCTCTTTGCACGGTGCCAAAAATACCATCCGAAGGCGCTACTGATTGGGAATGGAGCGGCAGTGGAGCATTTTTCCGATGCAGCCGGCGGCAAGTCAGGCGCGACCGGACTTAGTGGCCTAGTAGCAGGATTTTATGGCGGCATTGGTGCCTGGGTGGACTTAGAGCTCATCGCTAGGGCGGCGGAGCTGGCGCCCCACTGGTCGTTTTACTTGGCGGGGCCGCGCGAAGGCTCTGTAGAGCTGCCTCGTTTTCCGGGCAATGTGTTCTTGCCTGGTTTTATACCCTTTGCTGAGTTGCCTCCTATCTTGGCCGACTTTGATGTGGCCCTTGTTCCCTTTAAAACCAATGAACTGACGATAAGCGTTAATCCCATCAAGCTCTATGAGTACTTCGCCGCCGGTAAGCCGGTGCTTGTTGCGGATATCCCAGAGCTCACCCGTTGGGGGGAGTTAGTCTACCCTGTGACTTCAGCCTCGGACTTGGTGGCGGCACTAGAAACTGCCTGCCATGAAAGCGCGGAATTAAAGGCGAAGCGCCAGCAGGTAGCCATGGATAATTCATGGGCAGCGAAGGTTGACCTGCTCCTTGACTACATGAAAGGTTTAGGGCTATGACGAGAACATTTATTATGGCCTTTATTGGCGCGGGTAATTTAGGTGACGAAGCCATTTTGGCAGGCACACTGGCCGCCTGGCGTCAGGCGGGGGTGGCCGACCCCCTAGTTTTTTCTTGGCAGCCAGAGGAGACAGCGCGTCTGCACCAAGTCACGTCTTTGCCGATAGAGCCAGGACTAGGGGGTCTTACCAGCTACGCCCGCCATTTACAGCGGGGGGATCTCGTTCTCTTAGGAGGGGGTAGCCTGCTGCAGGATGGCGAGCGGCGTATTGTCCCCTTTTGGCTGTCTCGCGCCCTCGTGGCGCGCCTCTGTGGCTGCCGCGTGGTGTTTCACGCGCAGGGTATTGGCCCTCTAAGAAGCGTCAGCGCTAGATTGGCCGTGCGCTACTTAGTCCCTTTGACCGCCCACCTCGTCACACTGCGCGACGAGGCCTCCATGGCTTTCGTGCGGCGGGCTCGCCCACGTCTTGTGGCCGACCCCGCCCTCTTGCTGCCGGCAGGGGAGCGCCATGTGGTGCCTAGGCGAGTGGTTGTGGCTTTACGCCCCTCGCGATATTACTTGGCAGAGGAAGAACAGCTCTTACAGGTACTCACACGACTTAAGCATGCGCTGGACATAGAGTATATCTTCGTGCCCATGCATTATCCCGACGACTATGCCCTCGCCCTGCGCTGCGCCGCGCACACCGGGGGGCAGGCACTAGCCAAGCTCACTTTGACGGAATTACGCACCTTACTGGCTTCAGCCGAACTAGTAATTGCCATGCGCCTACATGCGGCCATTTTGGCGGCCGGGGTGCTGACACCCATAGTGGGGCTCGCCTACGACCCCAAGATACTTGCTTTTTTTTCTAGCCTGGGTCTACAAACTGCTGTCGTGCCTTGGGGAGTGCATTTTTCGGGAGATCGCTTCTTTGACACGGTAAGTGAAGTTTACCAGGGGCGCACAGAATACCAAGCGCTCCTACAAAGAGAAGTACCTCTGGCCAAGGCGAAGGCTGCCGCAGCCGTCTCCTGGGCCTTAGAGTTAGCGGGGAGGGAGTAGCGATGGGCCAGACCGTAACTATACTGGGCGTAGAGGTTTCGTCCCGCACCATGGCCGAGACCGTCGAGGAAGCGCTGCGCCTTATGGCCTGCCGCCGCGGCCAGATTGTCACTGCCAATGCCGAGATACTCTATACAGCACACCGAGACAAAGACTTCTACGCCGTACTGCGCGAGGCAGAGCTCATTACCGCCGATGGTATGGGCGCCGTCTTGGCTGCTCGCCTGCTTGGCCACCCTGTGCCGGAGCGAGTTAGTGGTTACGACTTGCTGCTGCAGTTAGCGGGTAGGGCGGCGGAGCGAGGCCTGCGCGTGTTTCTCTTGGGGGGCAAGCCTGGTGTAGCCGAGAAAGCGGCTCTTAAGCTTAGAGCTCTATACCCCGGGCTCCAAATTGCCGGCACGAGGCATGGATATTTTACGGACAGTGAAGTAACAGCCGTTATCAGCGAAGTGACCGCTAGCTCGCCTGACTTGCTACTAGCCGCCTTGGGGCTACGAGGTGAGTTTCTACTGGCTCGACACAAAGACGCACTCCACTGTGCCAGCATGCAGGTGGGCGGCAGCTTCGATGTGTTGGCCGGAGTGGCAGAGCGCGCACCGCTATACTTGCAGAGGGCAGGCCTCGAATGGGCCTTTAGACTATACAAAGAGCCATGGCGCTACAAACGCATGCTGTCATTGCCCAAATTCATTGTGACAGTGCTACTAACGCGTAGCCAAAGGCAGGAAAGGGAGGTCAAAAAATGAACACGGTACTACTGAAAGAAAAAGCACAGGAGATGCGTCGCCTCATTATGCAGAGCATTGCGGAGGCCGGATCGGGGCACCCTGGTGGTTCCCTTTCGCTGGTCGAGATTATGTCCTACCTATACTTTTTTGAGGCTGAACTACATGAGAGCGACCCTTTGTGGCCAGAGCGCGACCGCATAATTCTTTCTAAGGGGCATGCCGCACCGGTGCTCTATGCCGCCTTGGCCTGTCGTGGCTACCTGCCGCAGGAAGAAGTACTGACTCTCCGCAAACTGGGCTCTCGCCTGCAAGGCCACCCAGATATGCGGAAACTACCCGGGGTCGAGATGTCGACAGGTTCACTCGGACAAGGCTTGTCGGTTGCGAGCGGGCTAGCGCTAGGTCTACGGCTCGGGAAAAAGCCACAGCGTGTTTTTGCCATACTGGGCGACGGCGAGTTGCAAGAAGGCCAAGTGTGGGAAGCCGCCTTGACCGCAGCGCACTTTAAACTTAATAATCTCACGGCCATCATCGACAACAATGGCCTGCAAATCGATGGTGCGACTACCGATGTTAAGTCCCTGCAGCCCCTCGCTGATAAATGGCAGGCCTTCGGCTGGCAGACTGTCACGGTAGACGGTCACTCCTACCACGACCTGTACCGCGGTTTTCGCAGCGTCCGCGACGAGCGGCCGCTAGCCATTATCGCGCGTACCATCAAGGGTAAGGGCGTCACCTACATGGAGAATATCGCCGATTGGCACGGCAAGGCGCCTTCCCTAGAACAATCGCGACAATACCTAGAGAGTAGCGGAGGTGAAGAAAATGTCGGTTAAACTTGAAGCGACCCGCGATGCCTATGGCCGGGCTCTCCTGTACTTGGGTGAGCACTGTCCCGAAGTGGTTGTCCTTGATGCGGATCTTTCAAAATCTACTAAGACCGCGGTTTTTGCCGCCAAGCATCCCGAGCGGTTCTTTAATATCGGCATTTCAGAGGCCGACTTAGTAGGTACGGCCTGTGGACTGGCCCTAGCTGGGCTAAAGCCCTTTGCCAGCACCTTTGCCATCTTTGCCACTGGTCGCGCCTATGACCAAGTGCGTAATAGTGTCGCCTACCCCTACCTCCCCGTAGTCATTGCCGCCACCCATGCCGGGCTGACTGTGGGCCCCGACGGAGGCTCGCATCAATCTCTCGAGGATATCGCCCTAATGCGGGTGCTCCCCCATATGCAAGTGTGGGTTCCGGCCGATGGCGAAGAAGCCTACCAGATGATTCTCGCCGCAGCAAAGGCCAAGGGGCCAGTATACGTGCGCCTGGGCAGACAACCAGTGCCCCCTGTTTCGCCTCTTGGTTACAGCTTTGTCCCGGGGAAAGCCGTCGTCTACGGCGAAAGTGGAGCAGTGGCCCTTATCGCTTGCGGGGTGATGGTGGCCGAAGCCTTAAAGACAGCGCACAGTCTGCGGGAGCAGGGCGTTTCCTGCCAGGTCATTAACATGAGTAGTATCAAGCCCCTTGACACTGCCGTGCTAGATAAAGCCGCCGCAGAGAGCCGTCTATTGGTCACTATTGAGGAGCACCAAAAAGCAGGCGGCCTTGGCAGCGCCTGTTTAGAGCACCTAGCTTTACACTCGCGCCGTCCACCCCTGCTCGCCATAGGTGTTGAAGACGTATTCGGTCAGTCTGGCGAGCCACAAGAGCTCTTAGAGCACTACGGATTGACGTCGGCAAGCATCACTACGAAGGTTCTCGCACAGCTCTCGGCAATATAGGCGGTAATATAGGTAGTCCCTGACACTGTCATTGGCCATGTCGATATGGTATGATTTCTCGGGATTGATAATTGCCTCACAGGGCAGTAATGAAAGGCGGAAACACTTTGCGCAACGTTCCTTATCGCATCTATGTCGCTATCGCATGTTTTTTCATGACCCTGTGCTTGGGGACTCTCTATGCTTGGCCTATTTTCATTCCACACCTCGAAGCAGAGTTTGGTTGGAGCCGTGCGACTGTGACCCTGCCCTTTACCGTAGCCTCAGTAGTGTTGTCTCTGGGCATGGTGCCCGCCGGGCGACTACAAGACATCAAGGGGCCTAAGTCGCTGGTGGCGATGTGTGCGGTATTGGTGCTTATAGGCTATGTCCTTAGTTCTTTCGCCACTAATATTATTTGGCTGGTGGTGACCTATGGTCTTATTCTTGGTAGCGCCATTGCCGCTGGCTACATGGCCTCGGTGGGTGGAGGACTTAAATGGTTTCCTGACATGAAAGGAACAGCAACCGGGATCTTGGTCGGCGGTTTTGGGCTCGGGGCCGCAGTGTTTGGCCCTATAGCACAGCAGATGATTGAGGCCGTCGGTTGGCGTCAGAGTTTCATTATCTTAGGTATTGCCTTCTCGATTGTGATCGGCATTATCTCATTGATTGTTAAGAACCCACCTGCGGGGTGGACGCCGCAGGCCAAGAACGGCAAGAAGCAAGGCGGCTTGGGTCGTGTTTCACCCGAGTATACGGGTCTTGAGTTCTCTCCTAAGCAGATGCTCAGAACTCCGCAGTTTTGGCTGATGTGGGTGCAGTATTTCCTAGTGCTATCAGCAGGCTTTTCCATCTTGGTGCACCTCAAGCCCTTGGCCGAGGAGTTTGCGGGCTTTACACCTATGGCGGCAGCAGGGCTAGTGTCCCTTATCTCCGCTTCTAATTTTACCGGACGCTTCTTCCTTAGCCCTCTCTCTGATGTGATTGGGCGTATCAAGTCATTTAACATGATTGCGGTGCTCATGACGGCTGCCACTGCCTCGGCGGCGGTCGCGATACTGATGGATATCCCCAGTGTCTTATTTTTTACAGCTATTGCGGGTGGCGTAGCTTTTGGTGGCTATCTAGCCCTGTCTCCTGCCTTTACTGCCGATATGTGGGGGAGCAAAAATTTCGGTATTAACTATGGGCTCATGTTCACTGCTTGGGGTGCCGCCTCATTTGCCGGACCGTTTTTTGCCGGTCTAGCCTACGACCTAACTGGTGGTTATATTCCTGCTTACATTGTTTTCTCTCTGCTTTGTATCCCTGCCGTAGTGATTACGACCAGTTTCGTCAAGCCTTCTGGGCTGATTGCCTTTGCTAAAGCCCATGGGCTTGGGTCCTAGCATATTTCCCTAGCGGCAAATACGGAAAGGTGTAGTTCGATGGGTACAGGTGATAGCAGCTTCGGCACTAGTGAATGGGGACTATTAAGAGATGCAAAATCGCTACGTGTGGCGGCCGGAATCTTCACCTTTTGGGCGGGCGCCATTAACGGCTTGTCTTCTATTGCCCTAGTTTTTGGGCGGGTCTCACACATGTCAGGACGCGTCATTGATCAGGGCCAGTTTCTGCTGCACAATTCACTCGGGGCTCTGCTTGTCAGCACCTTGGTCTTCTCGTTTTTTGCCGGCACCATCATCGGGGGCTTTACCCTGCCGCGCTTTAAACTGACGCGAGCCCTGCTCATCGCCATGTTGCCGATTTTTGTGGGGGTTCTCATGATACATTTAGGCATACATGGCAGTAGCGCTAAGAGTTATGAAATTGGACGCTTCGTCATGGCCTTCCTTTTATCGCTGGGCATGGGTATGCAAAACAGCGTTACCTCGCAGACACGCCTAGGGCGTACCACTCATATGACGGGTGAAATTACCGACTTAGGTGTCTGTGTTGCCAAGGGGAACTGGCCGCGAGCCCTCTTTCTCTCGACTAAGTATTTTGCTTTCTTCTGCGGCGCCATAGGTGGCTACCTAGGGGCGCAAAGCTCGCCCCTAATGACGCTACTAGTCGCAGCCTTAGGTATCACTACTACAACAATGTACTACGAACGGTGGGACATGAGGGTTATGCCCGCTAACAAGAAGAACGAGGTCTTTCGCTTATGAAAGACCTCGTTCTCTTATTCTCTCTTATTCTATCTTATTCTATCTTACTCTTTATTCATCTCCATGAGCATGGGCAAGATTACAGGTCGCCGCCTTGTCTTCTCATACATCAGTTCCATCAGCGGCTCGCGCACGGAATTGCGCAGGGCACCCCATTCAGTCGAGTTTTGCAGTGCCTTGTGCAGGGAGGCCGCCACTTTCTGCTCGGCCTCGCCGAGCAGGCTCTCGGACTCTTTGACGTAGACAAAGCCGCGTGAAATGATGGTCGGCCCGGCCAGTATTTTGCGTAGTTGCCGGTCGATGGTGACAGAAGCCACCAATACCCCGTCGGCGGCTAGCTGCTGGCGGTCGCGCAGTACGACATTGCCCACGTCGCCCACCCCAATGCCATCTACTAGCACCGAGCCTGATGTTACTTTGCCCGCCAGGCGAGCTGAGTTTGGTGTAAACTCTACGATATCGCCATTGTCTACGGCTAGGACAGCACTGCTCTCGTAGCCCATTAGTTGAGCGAGATTAGCGAAGGCGGCCTGGTGGCGGTACTCACCATGGATAGGGATCATGTATGAGGGGCGCAACATATTGATCAAGAGCTTGAGCTCTTCGCGGCTGGCGTGTCCACTCACATGCACATCAAGAATCCCCTGGTAGATTACTTGAGCTCCCGCTTTAGAGAGGCCATCAATGACGCGGCTCACCAGTTTTTCATTGCCGGGCACAGGTGTAGAAGCTAGGATGACAGTATCGCCCGGCACAATATTGATGCGCGGGTGCGAGCCACTGGCCATGCGGGTCAGCCCCGACAGCGGCTCCCCTTGGCTACCGGTGGAGATAATGACGACCTTGTCGGCGGGCAGTCGATTGATGTCCTCTACTTCCACCAAGATGGCCTCAGGAAAAACTAGGTAGCCCAGTTCAACTGCGGTATTGACATTGTTGACCATGCTGCGACCAACGACCGCTACTTTACGGCCAAAACGATCAGCGGTGTCAAAAACCTGCTGAATGCGATGAATATTGCTGGCAAAAGTAGCCACGATAGCGCGGCCCTTGATTTTGCTAAAAATATCATCGAGCACTTTGCCCACATCACGCTCTGACTTAGTGTAGCCGGGGCGGTGCGCATTGGTGGAGTCGGACATCATGGCGAGCACGCCTTCTTGTCCTAAGGAAGTCAAAGCGAAGTAGTCGGTAACTTTGCCGTCCACCGGAGTTTGGTCTAATTTAAAGTCGCCGCTGTGAAAAATATTGCCGACGGGAGTCTTAATGGCGAGACCAACAGAATCTGGAATGCTGTGATTCATGTGAATGAACCGCACTCCGAAATGGCCCACATTGATAACCTCGCCGGCACGGACTTCTTTGAGGGTGGCAGATACATTGTGCTCGTCTAGTTTATTTTTCAGAAGCCCTAAAGTCAGTTTAGTTCCGTAAACAGGAACGGGCAACTGCTTTAGCACATAGGGCAAAGCGCCAATATGGTCTTCATGACCATGGGTCAAAATGATGGCCTGGACTTTTTTCTGGTGCTCAAGTAGATAGGAAATATTGGGGATGACATAGTCGATACCGAACATCTCTTCTTCGGGAAACTTCAGTCCAGAGTCCACAACTATGATATCCTCTCTGTATTGGTAGGCATACATATTCTTGCCTACCTCGCCCATGCCCCCTAGGGGGATAAATTGCAGTTTATCACGCATCAATCATCAACCTTTCTCGATAAGTGTAAAAACGTTACAGCACAAACAAACAGGAAAACGTGAAAATGGTGTCGAATGAACAGAGAGGTAGCAAAGCAAAGACAAGCCGAGAAAGGATCGAAGCAATGCTAGAACTGTCCAACGTCACCAAAGCCTACCCCAATGGGGCTGTGGCTTTACATCAAATCAACATGTGCGTAGCTCCCGGTGAATTCGTTTTCGTGGTGGGCGCTAGCGGCGCCGGGAAGACCACCTTGACGAAGCTACTGCTGCGCGAGGAAAGACCCACCTCGGGCAAAATAGTCATCAATGGCAAAGACATCACCAAGCTGCGCCCGCATGAAATCCCTTACCTAAGACGTAGCATGGGGGTTGTCTTCCAAGATTTTCGCCTAATGCCCACCTGGACAGTAGAAGAAAACGTGTCCTTTGCCATGGTGGTAGTAGAGACCGCGCCTCGCCTAGTGCGACGACGGGTGGCTGAGGTGCTTGAACTCGTCGGCCTGTCCAGCAAGCGCGCCCAGCTCCCTAGTCAGCTGTCAGGAGGCGAACAGCAACGTGTGGCCCTCGCAAGGGCCATTGTCAACAAGCCTATGCTCCTTCTGGCGGATGAACCAACGGGAAACCTAGATCCTGAGACTTCCTGGGGAATAGTCAAGTTACTCTTAGACATTAACTCCACAGGAACAACTATGCTAATGGTAACTCACGCAAAGCAAATTGTCGACACCTTGCGTAAACGAGTTGTAGAATTAGAGTCTGGCAGCATGACGCGAGACGAGAGATGTGGGGTTTACCATGGTTAAGCCGCGCACTTTTGGCTACTTCTTCGCTTCGGCAGGCAAGAGTCTGCTGCGCAACAATTGGATGACCCTAGCCTCTATTAGCACGGTGGCTGTTTCACTGCTCGTTCTAGGTGTCTTTTTGCTCATAGCCGTCAATGTCAATGCTGTGGCCGTCAATGTGGAAGGGCAAGTTCAGGTTACGGCCTACTTGGCAGAAATGCCAAGTGCGGAGCGCGCGGGCATCGAGGCCAAAATTGCCGCCGTGCCTGGCGTGACCGAGGTGCGCTTTGTTTCGCGCCAGGACGCCTGGCAGCGTTTGCTAGAGTGGTATGGTGAAAACAGGGCTTTCTTGGCCGGATGGGAAGAAGACAACCCCCTGCGCGATTCGTTTGAAGTCCGCACCGATTCCCCGCGCTTGGTGTCGGAAGTGGCCGCGGCAGTCGGCGGCATTGCCGGGGTCGAAGAAGTCCTCTGGGGTAGAGAAATCGTAGAGCAACTTCTTTCTATCACGCGGGTAATGCGCTTGGTGGGCATAGTCCTCATGGTAGGGCTGGCCTTAGCAGCCATGTTTTTTATTGCCAACACAGTGCGTATGGCCATCTTCGCGCGGCGGCGGGAGATTAGTATTATGCGGTATGTTGGCGCTACCAACTGGTTCATTCGTTGGCCTTTTGTCATTGAGGGCTTGGTGCTGGGGATGCTCGGCGCCTTACTCGCGTCCTCGGTCCTGGCCTGGGGCTACTACCTTGCTGTGCGTGCCCTGGTGGCAGCCATTCCGTTTTGGCCATGGGTCTCACCGTGGCCCTTCTTGCAGCAATTGGCGCTCTTGTTACTAGCGATTGGTGTTTTTATCGGCATATGCGGCAGCGGCCTCAGTCTGCGCCGTTATCTTGATGCTTAGGAGGTGGAGTATGCGCTGGCATAGAATCTGGGCCATGGCCCTGCTACTCTTGGTGCTTGTTCCCGCATTAGGGGGGGCGCAGACGCCGGAAATTGAGGCGCGTCGCCGCGAATTAGCGCGTATTAGAGACCAGATGCGGCAAGCCGAATTAAGGGCGGCCAGTGCTGACCGGCAAGCGAGAAGTGTACTGGGCGAGCTCCAGGTTATCGAGAGGGATATCGATCGCACCTCCACCGAGCTAAGGAGCCTAGAAAATCGCGTACACGTTGCCGAAAGAGAAGTACAGCAGTTAAGCCGCGATCTCGTCAGTGCCAATCAGCGCCTAGACACGCGAAATAGCCAACTCGGCGTGCGACTGAGAGCTCTAGCGGAGCGGGGGGCAGTGAGCTACCTCGAAGTCTTGCTCAATGCGCGCAGTTTCGCCGATTTTATCAATCGCTTCTTGCTGCTACAGACAGTTATTAATCAAGATATTGCCATCTATCATGCTGTGCAAGATGAGAAGGAGGCAGTAGAAGACAAGAAAGCAGCCGTAGAAGCCAGGCAAGTGGAGCTGTCTGCACTACGCGAGCAAACGCGGAGCAGGCAAGCTAATTTGCAGAGTCGCGCTCAGAACCGTTCGGCAATATTTAATCGTTTAACGCAAGACAAAGAGCAAGCTGTGCGGGCACATGCTGAACTTGACCGCTTGGCTAAAGAAATAGATGAGATTATTCGCCAGCTAACTGCTCGCAATCTGACAGGGCGAGGAACAGGCACTTTTGTCTGGCCCACACCTGGGTTTACCCGCATAACCTCTCCTTTTGGTTGGAGGACGCATCCTATTTTTAGAACAAGGGAGTTTCATAGCGGCATCGATATAGGCGCGCCGCAGGGGCGAAATATTGTCGCCGCGGATAGCGGCGAAGTAATCTATGCCGACTGGCTCGGTGGCTATGGTCGGACGGTAATCATTAGCCATGGGGAGTTTACCACGCTTTACGCTCATGCTAGCACCTTGCTCGTGCAGGATGGCGACAAAGTAACGCAAGGGCAGGTCATTGCCCGCATTGGCAGTACCGGCAATAGTACGGGGCCACACCTGCACTTTGAGGTGCGTAACCGTGGCGGCACACGCCTCAATCCCGTTCAACATGTGCGGCCCTAGTCTCGTATCTCTTGGCGTAATTTTACTTGTAGAAGGGTCGCTTGCGGCGACTCTTTTATGTTTGTGGTTTTTTGTGCCTATGTCTATAATAACTTAGAGCATAAAGGGGGTTGCCATCATGCCGCCATTTTTAGCCTTTGCGAGTGCCTACCTTCGCGCCCTGCCACAACACCTGACCGCACCGTGGTTCTACGTGGTGTTAATTCTTATTGCCCTGCAATACCGACGCACGGCTTCATTAGAGCGCCGCTTCTGGGGGCGTGAAAAGCAATCAGTATTGTGGCATATGCTGGTATCGCTCTTGTTCGGCGTACTGGGCGGCATTTTGGGTAGCATCTTGCTGTTGAGTGTGGGTGTCACCCTGGCGGGCAACTGGCTTGTTTATACTTGGGTGGTGGCGATCATCTTGGCCTTTGTTTCGGCTCGCCTGATGTGTTTTGCCTATGCTGGGGGCTTGGTGGCACTCAGTTCTCTTCTCTTCGGCTGGCCTAAGGTAGATATCCCCTCATTGCTGGCGCTAGTAGCCCTCTTGCACACGGTAGAGAGCATCCTGATGTATCTTAGCGGTCATCTAGGCGCAATTGCCGTCAGCGTGAGGACTTCACGCGGGGATATTGTGGCGGGTTACAGTCTGCAAAAGTTCTGGCCGGTACCCCTTCTCGCCCTCATGGCCCTGCCGCTCGCGATGCCTGCTGGTGTTCCTACTATCCCCATGCCTGACTGGTGGCCCCTTATACGTCCGCAGGGCCTAGGGGACACTTTTAGTTTTTGGATGATACCCATCGTGGCTGGACTTGGCTATGGAGAACTAGCCATCACTACTACTCCGCAGCAAAAAGCGCGACAATCAGCTTGGAAACTAGCTCTCTACAGCGGAGTCTTGTTCGCGCTGGCCTTTTTGGCGACGCGCTTTAGCGTATTTTTGTACATCGCGGCGCTCTTTGCGCCCATAGGGCACGAGCTCCTCGTTTGGACTACTAATCGGCAAGAGATG
This sequence comes from Bacillota bacterium, assembly GCA_018333655.1. Taxonomy (NCBI): domain Bacteria; kingdom Bacillati; phylum Bacillota; species Bacillota bacterium. Next base: position 43,684 of record JAGXTJ010000010.1, read on the forward strand.
AATGGCCGTCCGCTCCTCTCTGTTAGCCCCGACACCGATGTTTTCCTCGAGGCGCGCTTTACAAGTCCCTTAGATTACTTGGCGAAATTGTGGGGCAGGTGAATACTGTGTTCAATCTAGTTTCGGACTTCCGTCCGACCGGCGATCAACCTGAGGCCATTGCCAGTCTGTGCCGAGGCCTTCGTGAAGGGGCTCGCGAACAGACTTTACTGGGGGTAACAGGCTCTGGCAAGACCTTTACGGTCGCCAATGTCATCGCGACAGTTAACCGACCTACCCTAGTGCTCGCCCACAACAAAACTCTAGCCGCCCAGTTGTGCGGCGAATTCCGCGAGTTCTTTCCGCATAATGCGGTGGAGTACTTCGTCAGTTACTACGATTACTACCAGCCAGAGGCTTACATCCCGCGTACAGATACCTATATCGAAAAGGATGCCCAAATTAATGAAGAGATAGACAAGCTTCGGCATTCGGCCACTTCGGCCTTGCTGGAGAGACGTGATGTGATCATTGTGGCCAGTGTTTCCTGCATCTATGGTCTTGGTAGCCCAGAGGAATACGCCGAAAATGCCGTTTCGCTCCGCGTGGGCATGCAGAGGGAGCGCAATGACCTCCTCAGGCGCTTAGTGGCGATGCAGTACGCGCGTAATGACATCGCCTTTGAGAGGGGTACCTTTAGAGTGCGGGGGGATAGCGTGGAAATTATTCCCGCGGCCCAAATGGAGCGAGCCCTGCGCATAGAATTTTTTGGCTCGGAAATTGAGCGTATTACGGAGATAGACACCTTGACAGGTGAGATTTTGGGGCGACGCAACCATGTCTCTATCTTCCCCGCTTCCCACTTTGTCACGAGTAATGACAAGTTGCAGTTAGCCATTTTGCGCATTGAGAATGAACTACAGGCCAGGCTCGCTGAGTTTCGCGCGCGTGACCAAGTTCTTGAGGCCCAGCGTCTTGAGCAGAGGTGTCGCTACGATTTAGAGATGATGCGCGAAATTGGCTTTTGTTCCGGCATCGAAAACTACTCCCGCCATTTAGAGGGCCGAGAGGTAGGCACTCCCCCGTACACCTTGCTCGACTACTTTCCGCAGGACTTTCTCCTGGTGGTCGATGAATCCCATGTGACCCTGCCCCAAGTGCGCGGCATGTATGCCGGGGATCGCTCGCGCAAGACGGTGCTCGTGGAACACGGCTTCCGCCTTCCTTCGGCTATGGATAACCGTCCTTTGACTTTCGCGGAGTTTAATGGTCGCTTCGGGCAAGCGATATATGTCTCTGCCACTCCCGCCCCCTACGAGCTAGGGCAGAGCAGCCAAGTAGTAGAGCAGATCATTCGCCCGACCGGGCTCATCGACCCCGAGATTTCGGTGCGGCCTACGCGCGGACAGATTGATGACTTGTATGGTGAGATCCGTAGCCGCATCGAGGCCGGCGAACGTATTTTAGTAACTACGCTTACAAAGCGCATGGCCGAAGACCTTACCGACTATTATAAAGAGATGGGACTTAAGGTGCGCTACTTACATTCAGACATTGAGACGCTCGAGCGCATGAGCATTCTGCGTGCCTTGCGCCTAGGAGAGTTCGATATATTAGTGGGGATCAACTTGCTGCGCGAAGGGCTCGACCTACCGGAGGTCTCCTTGGTGGCCATCCTAGATGCTGATAAAGAAGGCTTCTTGCGTTCTACCTCGTCACTTATTCAAACTATCGGCCGGGCAGCTCGCAATGCCCATGGGCGTGTAATTATGTACGCCGACAAGGTAACAGACTCCATGCAGCGTGCTATCGAGGAGACGAACCGACGCCGTGAACGGCAAGTGGTCTACAACAGTCAGAACAATATAGTGCCCACGAGTATTATCAAGAAGGTCCACGAGGTCATCGAGGCCACTTTGGCCATAGATATGAAAGAGGATGGTAAAGGGGGGCGCGGCTTCCAGGCGTTATCAGTCGGCGACAAGGCTCGAGTCCTCAAGCAGGTGGAGACAGAAATGAAAACGGCAGCCAAGGCACTGCAATTTGAAAGGGCGGCCGAGCTTAGGGACTTACTGATCGAACTAAAGGCTAAATCGTAACAGGGGCCCCGCTTGCCTGCGCAAAGGGGCGATAAAGAGGGCAAAACGAATTGCCGGGCACGCTTAGCGACGGCTGAGTCCGCCATTGCCCTAGGCCGACCGCAGCAGGGTTGGTTTGTCCTTTACGGCTGCAAACTGTAGTGGTAAGCTAAACACTAGATGCTCTAGGCATCAAAAGGAGTTTGCGAAGAAAACATGTGTATTTGTGGTGAGGTATTGCGCTCGCCTATGTCTGAGAAGGAGCTCCGGTTTGTCCGCCCTGACAGGCCGCGCTTGGTGCTGGGTAATGGTAAACCGATGCTTTTTCAGATCATCTTTATTGCTGATGCCACTTTGGGCCGAGAGGTGACTCTCAGTTGTGACTGCTGCGGTGCACGCTTTGTGACTGCAATAAATGGTAGGTACTCAGTAACTCCGCTTAAATAAAGTAAAGAGTTGCCCCGTACGCGGGCAACTCTCATCATTTGGCCGCCTAGTTGGGGTAGCCGTGTTTCTTGGGGCGAATATATGTTTGTAGCGAATCGAAGTATGGTATAATCACATCAGCAGCGTTCAGTCGAGGAGTTGGCTCGGTGCAAAGATTTATCTCAGTTCGTGGTGCAAGGCAGCATAATCTTAAGAATATTAGTGTCGATATCCCCCGCGAACAGCTAGTTGTCATTACCGGGCTCAGTGGTTCTGGTAAATCGTCGCTCGCTTTCGACACCATCTATGCCGAAGGACAGCGGCGCTATGTAGAGTCGCTCTCGGCCTACGCACGACAGTTTCTCGGGCAGATGGACAAGCCAGATGTAGATAGCATCGAAGGCTTGTCGCCGGCGATCTCAATCGACCAAAAAACTACTAGTCGTAATCCTCGCTCCACCGTAGGCACGGTGACAGAGGTCTACGACTACTTGCGCTTGCTCTTTGCGCGGGTGGGCAAGCCATTTTGCCCGCACTGCCATATTCCCATCGCCCCGCAAACTGTCGACCAAATCGTAGACCAAGTCACCAAATTGCCTGAAGGCACACGACTGATGATTCTAGCCCCCGTGGTGCGGGGCAAAAAAGGGGAACACGCCAAGTTGCTCGATGAGCTACGCCGCGCAGGCTACGTAAGGGCGCGCATCGACGGCGAGATTAAAGAGCTGGCGGACACCATTGAGTTAGCTAAAAACCGCAACCATGTTATTGAGGTAGTGGTAGATCGCATCGTTCTGCGCGGTGATATCGCCTCGCGCCTAGCGGACTCGCTGGAGACGGCCATTCGCTTGGCCCATGGCTTAGTCATTGTGCACGACATGACGGGGCCAGAGACTCTCTACAGCCTGAGCTTAGCTTGCACTGAGTGTGGTTTTAGTTTTGGTGAAATTGAGCCGCGGCTGTTCTCTTTTAACTCTCCTTTTGGGGCGTGTACTGCCTGTAGTGGCCTAGGCTCAAACTTAGAGGTAGACCCGGGTCTCGTCGTGCCGGACTTGCGCAAATCCTTGAGCGACGGGGCTGTTTCGCCGTGGGCGAATAGCAGTAGCACTTATTACGCGCGCCTCTACACCGCCTTAGAAGAGAACTTTGGCATCAAAGTAGACGCTCCGCTCGACGAGCTCAGCAAGGAGCAACGGGAGGTGCTGCTTTATGGCAGCAAAGAGCGCAAAATTACCTTAGATTTTGAGCAGGATGGGCACAGTCGCCAGTACAGCACCTACTACAAGGGCGTCGTCGCCATGATTGACCGCAACTACCGCGAAACTACCTCGGACTATATTCGCGAAGAGCTGGAGAATTACATGAGTTCGCGTGTTTGCCCGGCTTGTAATGGGTTGCGGCTTAAGCCCGAGGCACTAGCGGTTAGAGTGGGGGGCAAAAATATTGCCGAGGTAACCTCCCTCACCGTAGAGATGAGCCTGGCTTTCTTTCAAGCGCTCGTGCTAGATGAGAAGGAGACGCATATCGCGCGGCAAATTCTTAAAGAAATAACGGACCGCCTGGGTTTTCTGGTGAACGTGGGGCTTTACTACATTGCTATGTCTCGCAAGGCGGGCACACTCTCCGGCGGCGAGGCACAGCGCATTCGCCTGGCAACACAAATTGGTTCGAGCCTGATGGGCGTGGTTTACATTCTTGACGAGCCAAGTATTGGCCTGCATCAACGCGATAATGAGCGTCTTATCAAGACTCTGCAGCATCTGCGCGATTTGGGCAATACCGTCATCGTGGTGGAGCATGACGAAGACACCATGCGCCTGGCCGATCACATTATCGACATGGGTCCGGGAGCGGGGCTACACGGGGGCGAAGTTGTCGCTACGGGTACTTTGTCTGACATTTGCCAGCACCCCGCATCGCTAACAGGCGAGTACCTCAGTGGTCGCAAAGTAGTAGAAGTTCCTGCGCAGCGCAGACAGCCGAACGGCAAGTGGCTAGAAGTTTATGGCGCGGCAGAAAACAATTTGCGCCATATCGATGTGCGTTTTCCCTTAGGGCTCTTTGTCTGTGTCACGGGTGTCTCGGGCTCTGGCAAGAGCACTCTCGTTAACGAGATTCTCTACAAGCGATTGGCGCAAGAGTTGTCTGGCAGCAAGGCTAGGCCAGGAGCACATCGCGATGTGGTGGGGCTTAACCATATCGATAAAATAATCGAAATCGACCAATCACCTATTGGGCGTACGCCGCGTTCGAACCCCGCCACTTACACGGGCACCTTTGAACTCGTTCGTCAGCTTTTTGCCCAAACCAATGAGGCCAAAATGCGCGGTTACAAGGCTGGGCGCTTTAGCTTTAATGTCAAGGGTGGGCGCTGTGAGTCCTGCAAAGGTGACGGCATAATTAAGATTGAAATGCACTTTCTCCCTGATGTCTATGTTCCCTGTGAAGTGTGCAAGGGCAAGCGTTACAGCCGCGAGACTCTGGAGGTTAAGTTCAAGGGCAAGAATATAGCCGAAGTGCTCGATATGACCATCGAGCAAGCTCTCGAGTTTTTTGGCAATATGCCGCGTTTAGAGCGCAAAGTACAGACCTTGTATGACGTAGGTCTAGGCTACATTAAGCTCGGGCAGCCTGCCACGACGCTTTCTGGGGGTGAAGCGCAAAGGGTTAAGCTGGCGACGGAGCTAGCGCGACGGAGCAACGGCAAGACCCTCTACATTTTGGATGAACCTACTACAGGTCTCCATATCGCAGACATTCACCGCCTGCTAGGCGTTCTCAATCGCTTGGTGGAGGCTGGGGACACCGTCTTGGTGATCGAGCACAACTTAGAAGTTATAAAAACAGCCGACTACCTCATTGACCTTGGGCCGGAGGGTGGCCTAGGCGGAGGCCTCGTCGTGGCCTCGGGGACTCCCGAGGAAGTCAGCCGAGTGAGCACGAGCCACACCGGCCATTTCTTGGCACGGGTACTGCCGCCCCTCCGGGCGGGAGGTACAAGCTTTGCCCCATGAGGACAAGCTAAAGCTCGTGCCTGCCCTCCCTGGGGTCTACCTGATGAAGGATAACGACGGCAGGGTGCTCTACGTCGGCAAAGCTAGGGTGCTTAAACATAGGCTACGTAGCTACTTTCAGGCTGGCGCCAGTTATGAGCCGAAAGTAGCGGCCATGCTCGAAAAGACAGTGGACTTTGAGTACATCATCACCGATACTGAGCGCGAAGCCTTGGTCTTAGAGAGCAATCTTATCAAAGAGATGCGCCCCCATTACAACATTCGCATTAAAGACGACAAGCACTACCCTTACTTTAGGCTGTCAGTGCAGGACCCCTACCCTCGCCTGTCGATTGTGCGCCGTGTGGTTAATGACAAGGCGCGTTACTTCGGCCCCTACCCGCAAGTTAGCGTGGTCAGAGACATGTTTAAGCTCTTGAAGCGTATCATCCCCCTTATGACTTGCGACCGCGACGTAGCATATGGACATGTGAGCGGTAAAGTATGCCTTAACTACCACCTTAAACAATGCCTGGGCGTCTGCACAGGCGAGGTTAGCGAGGCAGAGTACCGCAACTTAGTGAAGGAAGTGGAGATGCTCCTCGAAGGTAGGCACAAGCCCCTAGTGGAGAGTTTAACGAAGCAAATGGAACAAGCCGCCGCAGAGCTTAACTTTGAACGTGCTGCAACTCTGCGCGACCAAGTGCAGGCCATCGAAAGTCTGGCCGAGAAGCAAAAGTTTGATGCGGCTAAGCATGTCGAACGCGACATAGTGGGCTTAGTTGCTAGCTTAGAGGAAGCCTGTGCGACCATTTTTCATATGAGGGAAGGCAAGGTTATTGGGCGGGAGACCGTCTTTTTAGCGGGCAGTCTCGAGCAGAGCAGGGCAGAGGTACTGGCTGCCTTTCTCGCACAGTATTATGCGGCCTCTCCTGTCGTTCCCAAAGAAATTATCCTCGCCACCGCGCCAGCCGAGCAAGAGATGTTAGAAGAAGTGCTTAGCAGGCAGAAGGGCGCTAAAGTGCTCTTAGCAGTGCCTAAACGTGGAGCCAACAAGGCCATGGTCGAGCTAGCAGAGCGTAACGCGGCGCAGAATCTCGCCGAGAGATGGGCTCGAGGGCCTGGGCAAGCAGAGCTAGCCAAGAAAGGCTTGTCCGAATTGGCACATCTCTTGGCCTTGCCAGCCCTCCCACAGCGGATAGAATGCTACGACATCTCACATATTCAAGGGACGCAGGCTGTTGGTTCCATGGTGGTGTTTCACGAAGGCCGGCCGGCGCGCTCGCAATATCGTCGCTTTAGGATCAAGTGGGTGGTGGGGCAAAACGACTACGCCTCTCTGCACGAGGTCTTGACACGGCGACTTACAGCCTTTCGCCAGGGCCAGAGCAAATTCGCGCCTTTGCCTGACCTTATGATTATCGACGGGGGCCGGGGGCAACTGAACGCCGCCCTAGACGCGCTCAGGCAGGAAGAATACCCCGACATTCCCATAGTTGCTCTTGCCAAAGCGGAAGAAGAAGTATTTGCCCCCGACCGTGAGCGACCGATCATCCTTGCTCCCCACACGCAGGGGCGGTACCTTCTGCAGAGGGTTAGAGACGAGGCGCATCGTTTTGCCCTAGCCTACCACCAACAATTACGCCGCGATGCCCAGCTGGCCTCACGGCTAGAAGAGTGCCCAGGCATCGGGTCCCGTAGGCGCGTCGCGCTACTTAAGCACTTCGGCAATTTCGCCGCCGTCCTGCGAGCCTCGGTGGATGAGCTGGCCGCTGTAGAGGGCCTTAGTCGGGCCTTAGCTCTCCGCCTTTGGGAATTTTTACACTCACCAGACTAGTAAGTTTTGCGTTTTATCGTGAACAGAGGGCAGGATTAGGGGTAGACATGTCGAAAAAAGTCATACGTGTTTTCTCTTGCAGATGGAGGAATTATAGTGGCGAAGAAACGCATTAAACTGGAGAAACGCGATGACCGTCGCGAGTTCTCCATCATTTTTCATGAGCTATGGACAGAAAGCCTGGGGCACATTGGCGGCTCGGGGGCTTTGCTTTACTGCTTCCTCAAATACTTGGCGGATCACGAAGTGCCCGAGCCCTACTCCGCCGAGTGGGAACAGGCAGTTTGTTTGCCGCTCGGTATGTCTAGGGATGAGAGTCATGCCGCCTGGGCCAAGCTGCAAGAAAGTGGTCTCATACTCCTCGAGAAAAACAGCTATGTGTTGTGCGAGCCCCGCCCGAGTGTAGGTGCGTCGCCAACTAGTGAGAGCAAGATGCTGATGGTAGAAGTCGAAGCACGTTTCGGGCGCCCCCTGAGTATGACTGAAATTGAGCTCTTGGGCGATTTGTGCAGGGTCTACGACGAGACTTTGGTGCGCTTAGCTGCTGCTGTCGCCGTTGAGGCAGGGGCTTTGAGCCTGCCCTACATCAGGCAGGTACTCCTCAACTGGAAGGCTAAGGGCATTACGTCTGCGGCCCAAGCCGAGGCTGACCGCCTTGGCTTCCAAGAAAAAAAGGCCAAGCGCAACGCCCGTACTGGCAGTAGGGGTAGCGACCCCGCTCCCACGCCCACTGCTCTGGCGCCAAGCAAATCTAAGTATGACGAAGCCGAGATCATTTTGCGCCGCATCAGAAAGTCGGCTGGTGACGAGGTAAGACATGGCAACTAAGGAGAGGGCCGCACTAACCAATCTTTGGGAAGCAGCAGAGCGCCGCACCAATGTTTTGCAGGCTCACCCTCATCTGGCCGCCCTCGAAGACGAGGTTTCCCTCGCTCTGCGCCTCTTTGCTGCGGGACAAGGCGATGATCAAGCAGTCGCCAGCGCCCGGGACAAGCGTTCTCAATACCTTAGGGAGCACGGCCTGCCACTCGATTATGCCGAACCCCGTTGGTCGTGCGCAGATTGTCAAGATGAAAGCTATGTGGGGGGCAAGCCCTGTCACTGCCGCCAGCAGGCCGAGCTCGCGCACCTACTCGGTAATTCAGGTTTGCCCCCTAAGCTACGCACACAGACTTTCGCGCGTTTTGACTTGAGTTGGTACTCTGGCAGCATGATGACCCCCCTTGGTATCTCCGAGAGGCATTGCGCCAGTTATGCCCTTAACACTTGCCAGAAGTTTGTGGCTTCGGTTATGGAGGGGCAGGAGCGCAGCGGCCTATTTATCTCGGGCGAACCTGGACTGGGTAAGACCTTCTTGCTCAGCTCTATCTGTAATAGTTTACTAGCGGCCCGAGTGCCGACCCTGTATGTTGTCTTTTGTGATCTCATTGCGGCCATCAAAGACACCTTTAATGCCGAAAGTAGCGGTACCACCGAGTCGCGTATTATGACAGCGGCGCGTGAGGCCGACGTGCTGCTTCTCGATGACTTAGGAGCTGAACAAGTAACCGAGTTTGTCACCAACAGACTATTTGACATCGTCAACTATCGCTGCAATCATCAAAAACCTTTGGTGGTGTCGTCAAATCTAAAGGTGTCGGAGATTGGGCGCCTATATGGGGAACGAATTGCCTCTCGTTTGTGGGAAATGTGTGAGGTCGTAGCGCTCTACGGTGAGGATATACGAATACAGAAGAAGCGGCAGGGATAACCTGCCGCTTAAATATATTAATATTAGCCTTTTAATTTTGACCTTTCTCCTTATTTATATTACAATAAGAACTATAAATCATGCAAAGGAGGCCACTCTTGTGCGTAAGCAAGCCCCCGGCCTGTGTCCGGTCTGCGGTGAAAAATTCCATGTTGCCAAGCTTGACTGCCATCGGTGCTCTACAAGCCTGACGGGAGATTTTGAGCCCTGTCGTTTTTGCGCCCTAACCAGCGAACAAAAGACTTTTCTCGAGGTCTTTGTCAAGAGCCGCGGAAATATTAAAGAAGTAGAGAGAGAGCTTGGCATTTCTTACCCCACAGTGCGTAGCCGCCTCGACAATGTACTCGATGCCTTAGGGTTTCGCGTCGATGAGGCTACGATGCCCGTGGATCTTCCTTCGCGGCGCAAAGAAGTTCTTGACGCGCTCTCCCGTGGGGAAGTCACGGCCGATGAGGCAGTGAAGCTTCTGCGTGCGCTTACCTAGCGCCATGCGACTACCTAATTTTTTCTTATTATGCATTATCCGCCCAGCAGGATGGCGCTGGCCCTTGGTTTTTCCCCTGCCCATATTCTTGGTCGACGACGTGCTCGAAGCAGGGGAGGCCATGCTGTGGCTGCTCGGACTTAAGTTTGGGCGGCACTTGCCCCTAGGCCGGTTGTTCTGGTCTTCACAGTCCTTTCTCCGCGGTGGCTTGCCTAAGGTGCGCGAGGCGTGGCGCAAAGTGCGCAGGTCTGGTTCCTTCACACTGCTTGAAACCGCGCAGCATTCAGGCGTGCAAGTGACAATTAAATTTATTTAGCAACTGACCTCCTTAATATTGATTTTATCAATACTCATATTGATTTTATTAACATTGTGCTTGACATAGTTGCGCGCGCCGATTATAATTTGCTCAATAGCACTATTAAGGCTCTTAATATTGTGAAGGAGGAAGTAGGCAATGGAAAGCGAAAAGTTGCAGATTCTGAAAATGGTGCAAGAGGGTAAAATTAGGGCAGAAGAGGCCGAGAAACTATTACAGGCCCTCGAACAAAAGGGTGCATCAGCACTGCCCAGTACAAACGCCAAATGGCTGCGTGTTCGCGTGCAAGAGGCCGACAAGAAAATAGTGAATATCAACTTGCCCATGGCCCTAGTCGATGTAGCCGTAAACATGGGGCTAAAATTTGCCTCTCCAGAACAGCTAGACGGCATCGACGTCCCCGCCCTGATGCAGGCCATTAAACAGGGTGCCAATGGCAAGATACTAGAAGTCCAAAGTAAGGAAGCCACGGTGGAGATTACAGTGGAGTAGGAAAAAATGCTATAATGAAAGCAAGTTAGGGAAGGGGGAACTACTATGGAAAGGCGCCTGTATCGTTCGCTCTCGAACCGCATGATAGGAGGCATATGTGGAGGACTGGCAGAGTATGTAAATGCTGATCCGACCATTATCCGGCTATTGATGCTTCTCTTCGTTCTCTTTGGAGGAGCGGGATTTCTCTTCTACTTGGCGGCGTGGGTGATCATCCCAGAGCGGTCGAGCAGTGCGTAAACCCTTTCTTTGGAAAGTCGCCCTCAATGCTCTCGGACTGTGGATAGTGACAGAGTTTTTAGTGGCGGGTATGCGCGTTGAAAATGTACCGGCCCTTCTCGTGGCCGCACTCGTCTTAGGCCTTATCAATGCTACCGTACGGCCGATTCTAATCTTGCTCTCGTTGCCCTTCAATGTATTAACTCTAGGTCTACTAACTCTAGTGATCAATGGTGCCATGCTCTCTCTTGCGGCCTCCATTGTTCCGGGGTTTTACATCGCCACCTTCTGGACAGCAGTGTGGGGTGCGATATTGCTCAGCATCATTAGTGCGGTGCTCGACAGTTTTTAAAGAAATTTTGCCTTGTTCTTAAAATGCAGTTGGCCCTTGGCCAACTTTTTTTCTGCTTGTATTTAGCTAGTCGTAATTTTGCGATATACTAATTGTGTCTTCGGGGCGTAGCAGAGGGGGAGTAGCAAGTGGGAACAATGGGACGCCTCTTCAAGCAGGTTAAACCCTACTATGGGCGCATTGCTTGGTCAGTACTGATGATGTTTATTGGCACAGCCCTGGTCGCAGCGCAACCCATGCTTATTCAGCAAGCCATTGACCGCGCCTTTAGGGGTGGGGAATGGGGGCTCTTGGTTCCCTTTTCGCTCGCGATCCTCCTAGCTACGGTACTTCGCGCAGGTATTAACTACCTCGAGCGCATTTCAATGGAGTGGGTTGCGCAGCGTACCATTTACGATTTGCGTAACGAAGTCTACCGGCACTTGCAGTCCATGTCCTTTAGTTTTTATGACAAAGCCGAGACAGGGCAGCTCATGTCGCGTGCCACGGCTGACGTGGAGACACTGCGGCGCTTTTTAAGTTTTGGCGTGCTACGTCTTGTGGGTAGCAGTCTGACCTTTGTCGTGGTCTTTGCCCTGCTTTTTTCCATGCATTGGCGTTTGACGCTAGTGGCCATGCTCACCATGCCCCTCTTGATCTTGATCGTCTGGCAGTTTGCTACTAAGGTCAGGCCGCGCTACCTGGTCATTCAGCAATACCTAGGTGAAATCACTAGTGTCCTGCAAGAAGTCATTGCGGGCGTACGTGTGGTGCGTGCTTATGCGCAAGAAGAGAGGGAAATAGAGCGCTTTCGCCGCAAAAATTGGCAGTATCTGGACTTAAATATTAGCACCGTGCGCCTCTGGGCTTTTTATTTCCCCCTGATGTCCCTGTTGGGGGGCTTAGGCAGCACGCTCATCTTGTGGTACGGTGGCATTCTTGTCGTGCGTGGCGACTTAACTATCGGACAGATGGTGGCCTTTCAGACCTTGCTGATGCAATTAATCATGCCTATACGCATGATTGGCTGGTTAGTGAACATGGCGACGCAGGCAGTAGCCGCAGGGCAGAGGGTTTATGAAATACTTGACACCGCCCCAGATGTACGCGAGAAGCCGCAAGCCCTAGAGCTCGCGTGCACCAAGGGGCATGTGCGCTTTGAGAATGTCAGTTTTAGCTATGACGGCAAAACAGAAGTACTGGATGGACTGAACATCGACGCCCCCGCAGGGCAGACAGTGGCCTTGCTGGGCAGTACTGGCTCTGGCAAGAGCTCCGTCATCAACTTAATACCTAGGTTTTACGACATTACGGCAGGCAGAATAACTATAGATGGTATCGACATACGCGACGTTACACTGAAGAGTCTGCGGGCCAATATCGGCATTGTGTTGCAGGAGACGTTTTTGTTTTCGGCCACAATTAAGGAGAACATTGCTTATGGCAAGGCGGGCGCGCAGGAGGCCGAAATTATCGCTGCGGCGCAGGCGGCGCGCATTCACGATTTTATTGTTAGTCTGCCAGAAGGCTATGATACTCTGCTCGGAGAGCGCGGCATAGGTTTATCCGGTGGGCAGAAACAAAGAGTCGCCATTGCTCGCGCCCTGCTTATGAATCCTCGTATCCTGATTCTCGATGAAGCCACCTCGAGCGTAGACACCGAGACAGAGTTCCTTATTCAACAGGCCTTGCACGAGTTAATGCAAAATCGTACGACCTTTGTGGTGGCACAAAGGCTGTCAACCGTAAAAGAAGCCCAACAGATTATTGTCCTTAAAGATGGCAAAGTGCAGCAAAAGGGCACGCACGACTCCCTGCTCCGCGAGGAAGGTGTCTACCGAGAAATCTATGACTTGCAGTTTAGGCCGCAGGAGGAACTAGGCATCAGCTCTAGGGAGGGGGAAAATAAATGAGGGGAGGACAGCCTGGGGGGCATGGTCCCATGGAAGGGCGGTTTGACGCCACCTCCATCGAGATCAAAGTGGAAACTAGAGTCATCGCTCGTATTATTCCCTATGTACGACCCTACTTCGGGCATCTCTTGGCAGCCCTATTCTTTATGGTGGTAGTCACCCTGGCGGGCTTACTTACACCCTATCTCGAGGCCGTCGCCATCGATAGATTTATCTTGAATGGGGAGGGCCTGTCCGAGGCCGAGCGGCTCAGGGGTATCACAGGCCTAGCTCTGCTCTACCTCGCTATTAATGTGGTTACCTGGCTGTGTAGTTTTGCTCAGACCTTGCTCGTCTCCATAACAGGGCAGAATGTCATCTACACTCTGCGTCAGAAAATGTTTGTGCATTTACAGAAGTTATCGTTTAGTTTCTTCGATAAAACAGAAACCGGACGCATCATGACGCGTCTCACCAATGATGTTAACGCCTTGAGCGAGCTTATTTCCTCGGGCATCCTCAATGTCGTTAACGATGCCCTGATGCTTGCGGGCATTGTCTTTATCATGAGCACTCTTAACTTGCGCCTCGCGCTGCTAACTTTTGCTACCCTTCCTCTGATGATCTTCGTGGCGACTCGCTTTCGCGGGCGCATGCAACGTGCCTATCATGAGGTGCGGCGCAAGGCGGCCACCGTGAATGTCAATTTGGCCGAAAGTATCTCCGGCGTGCGTGTCACACAGTCTTTTGTGCGCGAAGACCGCAATGCACGGCGTTTTGACGCCAACAATATGGACAATATGCAGGCCAACATGCAGGCCGCCCAACTCAACTCGGCTTTTGGGCCTGTGATCGAGATTTTGGCCACCGTGGGCGTGAGTATCGTCATCTGGTATGGCGGAGCCCTTCTGCAAAGAGGGGAGATCACCTTAGGCGTAGTATTCGCCTTTCTGCGCTATGTGGGCCGCTTCTTTATGCCCATACGCGATCTCAGCCAAGTCTACAATATATGGCAGGCGGCGACTGTTTCTATCGATCGTATTTTCGAGCTGCTAGATGCCGAGCCCTCGGTAAAAGACGCCCCCGCGGCCCTAGATTTACCCCCCATTCAGGGACATATCAAGTTTGACAACGTCACCTTCGGCTACGAGGCCGAACTACCTATCTTGCACAATGTAACTCTCGAGATACCCCCTGGCAGAACAGTGGCCTTAGTTGGCCCCACAGGTGCAGGAAAGAGTTCTATCATTAATCTGTTGGCGAGGTTCTATGATCCCACTAGCGGCGTCATCTCTATCGATGGCCATGACTTAACAACTGTGACACAGCGTTCACTGCATGAACAGGTGAGCATGGTGCTGCAAGACAGTTTCATTTTTAATGGCTCCGTGCGGAATAACATCGCCTATGGGCGCCCAGATGCCAGCCAGGACGACATAATTGCTGCCGCAGAGGATGTCAACGCCCATGAATTCATCATGCGTCTGCCTGATGGCTACGACACGGAGGTCGGCGAACGTGGTGCTAGGTTGTCGCAGGGCCAGAGGCAGCTACTGTCCTTTGCCCGGGCCTTACTGTGTCGCCCTAGCATTTTGATTCTCGACGAAGCCACCTCCTCGGTTGATGCTTACACAGAAGTCCTCATCCAGCGAGCGCTAGAGAAGCTTTTAGCGGGACGCACAGCGGTAGTGATCGCGCATCGCCTCTCTACCATTCGCCATGCCGATACCATTGTCGTTATTGACCAGGGGCGCATCGTGGAGCAGGGTAATCATCACGAACTTATGCAACTTGTCGATGGGCTCTACAGGCGCCTCTATGAACGCCAATATGGAAAATGATACAAGTTTACCCTGCGCCTACTTGCCGATACTATGAGCAGGAGGTGTTGCATGGTGTGGCAGAAAATAACTGCTGTGACCCTATTGTTCACTATTTTGTCCTCGGGAGTTTCGGCCCTTAGTAGTGAGGAGCAAAGGTACGACCAGTTCGTCGCTGCTCTGCAGCGAGCTAGCAGCGGGGAGTTTGTCTTTAGCGAGAACGAAGCGCTGACCTTGTTGAACGAAGGTATGGACGAGCTCTTTGCGGATACCAAGCATGTCACCGCTGCGGCGCGCAGCGTGCGTATTCGGGGTTCGACCGTCACTGTGGTGACTGATTTACGGGTCCTTAACCTTTCAGTTAGCCCCGAAGTGACTTTTGCAGCCTCGGTCGCTGGAGAAAACGTAGTTCTCGACATTAAGCGCTTACGCCTAGGGAGACTGCCGCTTAGTGTCTCGGCCTTGCTGACCACCATGCGTGCGGCAGGCTTAGGCGAGTACATACACGTGGAGCCAAGGTTGGGGAGAATTGTGGTCGAAAAGCGTGGAGCTGTGCAGCGAGTTCGGGCCATTTCTGTCCGGTCTGGGTCCATCAGAGTAAGAGTCGGAGGGAAGTAATAAAAAGGCTGGCCACATATTCGTGGTCAGCCTTTTTTGGTGCGCGGGGGGTGTTTTGTCAACCTCCGCATACCGAACTGTACGCACGGTGGTGTGAAAGGGAGGGGGTTAGTCACCCCCTCCTGCTCGATCTATACTGTAGAGTTTGGGATTCGATCAGCATAAGTTAACTGGGCAACTTCAAATCAGGTCTCCCTTTGTACGATGTAATCTGCTAGGGCCTTCTCAACCATGTCCATAAAATCTGAGCCAGCGCCAAAGTCTTCTCCTTCTTTGGACCATCGTTTATGTCCTCCAGTAGACACATGGATTGTAGTAACACCGAGCAAGTTGCTGATAGTTATAGCTAATGTTATGAAGCTGCCTACTCGAATGTAGTACTTGGTGAGTATCAGGGAGATAATCGTGCCTGACGAGCTATTAATTCGATAATTGTCCAAGAGAATACCTGGATCCTTGCCAATTCGGAAGAGTGCTTTTTCTTGAGTGATGGTCTCTATGATTGCTGACGCTGCCTGTTCGGGCGACAGTGATACTGTGTAGTCCCTAATCATGTAGCTTGTATGCCGTAGCGGCTGTAAGTTAGTGGATAGTAGGTTTGGTTTTCGGTCTCCCATCCTGCCGGACAGTAGTTCTGATGAAGTAGGAAAGCCCGATGAGATAACTCCCCGTCATTGTAGAAGTTTGGGGATGGAGCTATGCGGTCGGGAATGGTAGTCGGGTTATCAACATACTGCAATAAGGGAGGGTTAATACCTTGAGGATTCGCCACAGTGGCCCTGTCGTACCTAAAATAATCATATCTATAGGCGGTATAGTATGTTTCCCAGTTGCCACCCAAGGATGACTGAATTTGCACGGTCTTAAGGTAAGTATTATGTGAGTAGCCTATTTCAATTCCTACTGTAGATGTCGGTTGAGGACTAAAGCCCATAAAAACACTAAAAAGGTAGTTGTGAACAGTAGTTTGTATGGCCAGTTGTGCGACCCAGATGGCACTGTTTTTGATTAACTGGTATTCACCATTCCAGCGACCCCAGTATATTGCCGAACCAGGAATTGTAGTCTCAAGTATTCTCATGCCATATATTAGCCTGCCACTTAGGGGAGCATGCGTGTCATTTTTTTCCAGCAGGCCATCCAGTGTAATAGGTACTGTGAATGTTTCGCTGGAAAGCACTCGTGTGGTAATAGGCTCAGTGTTTGCAATCATCTCGACATAATCGTACAACAAGTCTACGTTTGCTGGATGCGCAGCCCAAATTCTGGAGCGATGAGTATTTGCCTCAGCGAACCCTAGAGGCGCAAAGAGACACGACAGCGCTAGTAATCCGGCCAAAATTCTCTGCCAATACATGTAACTACCTCCTTTTATCTAGGGATCAAATTGTATGTGCCACTGTTTTGCATGTCAACTGTACATATACACTGTTTTTTGCAGGACGGAGTTGCTCGGGGTAGGTATCCTTCTCGATTGGATTGGGAACTAGTTCGCGTTTTGCGGCGGAGTTAGACCAGAGTTCTCTAGACATGACTTCTGTAGGCGCGCCTTCTGTAGAAAGTAGACGAGAGCAAGTGAAGTAATGCCGATAAAGTCAGTCAGGAGGCCTGGGTCAATCAGGGCAAAGGCCGAAATGAAAAGCAAGGCGCGCTCTGTTAGACGGGTGTCTGTCAGAAAGAAATTCTGTACGCCTCCTGCTAGGGCCACTATGCCGATGCAGGCGGTGACGATATTGTGTACGGCCTCTATCCACGTGACATCAATGAGTAGTAGCGCCGGCGAGAGGGTGAACATGTAGGGAATCAAGAAGCCTGCCAGGGCTAACTTTAGGGCCAAGACGCCCGTTTTCATGGCGTTGCCACCCGCTATGCCAGCCCCGGCATAGGCTGCTAAAGCCACGGGGGGAGTGATGTCGGCGACGACGCCGAAGTAGAGGATAAAGAGATGGGCGGCAATTAAAGGAACTCCGAGTGCTACCAGTGCTGGGGCCGCCATCGTGGCTAGAACAATGTACTTCGCGGTGGTCGGTAGCCCCATCCCTAGGATCAGTGAGGCAATCATGGTCATGAACAGAGTCAAGAGCATGTTTCCATCGCCAACAGATAAGACCAAGGAGGAGAACTTGAGCCCGAGCCCCGTCAAGGTGACCACGCCAACGATGATTCCCGCACAAGCACAGGCCGAGGCAACGCCGACTGCGCTGCGCGCCCCATTCTCAAGTGCTTTTAAGATGTCACGGATGCCGAGAGGGCGCTCGCGCTTGATGTAAGCTCCAATCACAGCCACGACGACGGCAATGTTGATGCTGTAGAACGCCGCCCTAAAGGGCGAGCGGCCCGCCATAAGAAAATACAAGATGGCGATGAGGGGTATGAGCAAGTGCCATCCCCGTTTGAGGGTGGCTCGAGGGTCTGGCAGCAGAGCTTTTGGTAGGCCAACGAGGCCTTTTTTTAGTGCTTCGAAGTGAACCATGGTGGCTACCGCTAGATAGTAGAGAATGGCGGGTATGGTCGCCGCCTTGACAATCTGCAGGTAGGGGATGCCGGTCATCTCGGACATTATAAAGGCGGCTGCGCCCATGACGGGGGGCATAATCTGCCCGCCCGTAGAGGCTGCGGCCTCTACAGCTCCGGCGAATTCAGGGCTGTAGCCTACTCTCTTCATGGCAGGAATAGTAAAAGCCCCTGTAGTGACGGTATTAGCTACCGACGAGCCAGAGATAGAGCCCATAAGGCCAGAGGCCAGTACAGCGGTCTTGGCAGGCCCGCCCCGCATATGGCCAGTTGCGGCAAAGGCAAGGTCAATGAAAAATTGCCCCACGCCGGTTTTTTCTAGGAAGGCTCCATAGAGGATAAAGAGAAAGACGAAGGTGGAGCTAACGCCGAGTGGTGTGCCGTAGATGCCCTCCGTCGTAAGAAAGATGTGCTCGACAATGCTTCTAATGCTGTAGCCGCGATGTCCGAGAGGGCTCGGAAAGTAGGGCCCTAGGTTGGCGTAAACCAAGAAGACGACTGCCACGATAGGTAGCTCGGGGCCGATGGTGCGGCGGGTTATCTCGAGGACGAGCGCAATAGCCAAGATGCCCACCGCTACGTCGAGCGGTGTGGGGATGCCAGCGCGAAGCAGTAGAGCATGGTAATTCAGCAGAATGTAGGCGCCCACCCCAAGTCCAGCTAGAGCCAAGAGCACATCATACCAGGGCAGACGGAAACGACTCAGCTTCTTTGACGCAGGCCACAAGAGAAAAGCCAAGACCATAACAAAAATTAAGTGCACAGCACGCTGCTGCATCGCCAGCAAGATGCCAAACCCCGCCGTGTAGTAATGAAATAGCGACATGGCAATGGCAATCGCGGCTACGAGCAAGCCGACAAAGCCGGCCAATTTGCGGTAGTTAGACTCGCTGTCGAACTTTTCTAAGAGTGCTTCTACATCCACATTTTCCGCTGCGACTACGCTGGTGGGCTTGTCAGTGCTACTCAAGGTAGTATCCTCCTTAATCGAAGCCAAAGTAAGGGGCGTCTAACGATTTTTACACTAAGTGAAGTCCCCACCGGGTATGTAGAGAGGTCTATTCTTTCGCCGGCAAGGTATAGAGCGGGCAGGGTGCTTGGTGTGAGCATGAAGTCTAGTTGGGGGAGCCTAAGGTCAAAGTCTTGCACAAAGGTACCGCCAACCAAGGCAAAGCCACCCGTAGGCGGTACTGGCAGTCCTGCTCCGAGCGCTCGCGTTTCGGCCCGTACTAGGCGAAACGCATCGCCCTCAAGGCTGAAAAACTCTTTTACCGGAGTATTTTCGACAGAATGGAGGTGACTAAAGACGATTTCATCGCCACAATGGGCCGGTGTACTCCAGATAAGTCTGTTTTCAACTTCTAAACCTAGTACGCGTGCGGAAGGATACAGTGTCGCAACGAATAGCGCTGCGAAAGTAATCAGCCCGAGTAAGGGCAAAAAGGAAGGGGCACCGCGACGCGGCGCCCCGGCCATTCGCGGCACTAGCGTCTTTCCCTGTAGAATCTCTCTGCTCCGGGATGAAGCGGTATAGGCATATTTTCGCGGGCGGTAGCCAGAGTGAGGTCTTTGCCGCGCACATGGGCGGCTCCAAAGGTAGCGAGATTATCAAACAGGGCTTTGGTTATGTCATAAACTAATCTCTCGCTAAGATCAGCCCGGACAACCAGCATGGCCTTAACGGCAATAGTGGTGACCTCCTCGGTCTGGCCTCTGTAGGTGCCCGCAGGTATCTTAAGCACTTGGTAGAAAGGGTACTTCGCCTGCAAGGCTTGCACTTCGGGTCCGGTGATAGATATTAGTCTGACGTTGATAGAAGTTGCCATTTCGGTCACAGCCGCAGTGGGAAAGCCAGAAGTCACAAAAGCGGCGTCGAGATGGCCGTCACGCATATTGGTACTAGCTTCGGCAAAGGAGAGAAAATCGGCTCTATTTAAGTCAGCGTGTTTGACGCCAAAGGCTTCGAGAATTTGGCGTGAGTTGGCCTCAACACCACTGCCCGCTGCTCCTAAGGCCACTCTCTTGCCCTTGAGGTCAGCCACCGACCTAATGCCGGACGCCTCAGTGACGACAAGCTGAATAACTTCCGGATAGATGGTGGCGATGCCGCGCAGTTGGTCGTTCTTCTTGTCGGTGAACATTTCGCTGCCTGTAAAACCATAGTGAGCAATATCATTTTGTATGAAAGCTAGTTCAACTTGTTTCTCGGCCAGAAGATTGACATTGGCTACCGAGGCGCCGGTGGAGCGCACCGTGGCTTCCATGCCGCGTATGTTCTCATTGAGAATTTTGGCTAAGCCGCCGCCGAGTGGGAAGTATACTCCGGCGGTGCTTCCTGTGGCAATGGTGAGGAACTGCTGTTGTGGCTGACAGCCGGTGAGCACCACTGAAAGCGAGAGCACTAGGGCTAGGGCAGTAAGTAAAATGCGTTTCATAAGAGACCTCCTCCGTTCATTTGGGGTGATTGTACTATGCGTCCTACAGAAAACTACAGAATACTACCGAAAATAACATTCATTTTTCAGAATATTATTTATATCACCTCGTGCAAATGCAGAGAAAGGCGGAATGGGGTATAATGTAGCCGTATGGAATTAGCGAGGAGGGATTGCGTGTTTAAGGCCGATACTCATATGCATACTATTGCTAGTGGACATGCTTGCGGCACAATCTGGGAGATGGCCAAGGCTGCTAGCAGTAAGGATTTAGAGCTCATTATCATCACGGATCATGGGCCGGCCTTGCCGGGTGGCCCCCACAAGTATTACTTCAGCACTCTAGCGTGGCTGCCGCCTGTTATTGAAGGAGTGGAGGTGCTGCGGGGAGTTGAAGCCAATATCATTGATGCGCAGGGAACTCTAGATCTCGAAGATCACTTTCTCTCCATGCTCGACTGGGTCGCAGTAGGCCTGCATGACGACTGCTTCGCACCAGGGTCGCGCGATGAGAACACCGCAGCCCTCCTCTCAGTTATACGCTCTGGGCGGGCAGATGTGATTGTCCACCCTGGTAATCCGCGTTTCCCCATTCATCATCGTGCTTTCGTGGCCGCGCTGGCTGACGCTGGCATGGCCATGGAGATGAATAACTCCTCGCTAGTATCACCCTTCCGCCGCGGGAGCGAAGTCAACTGCGAAGAATTGGGCAAATTAGCCATAGAATATGGCGTGCCCATTGTTCTCGGCAGCGACGCACACACGCCCTGGCAGGTGGGGGAAATCAATCATGCCTACAAACTAGCCGCAAGTTGTGGCATACAGCCTGAGCAGATTCTTAACTTCACCGCCGATGGCGTGCGCAAGTTCTTGGCTAAGCGCGGCAAAAAGAGATTCCTCACTGCGCCAGCAGAGTAGGGGGGACGGGCTTGAAGCATGATGTTAAGTTTGTCATTATCACCGGGCTCTCGGGGGCAGGCAAGTCACAAGCGGTGCGCGTGCTCGAAGACGCGGACTACTTTTGCGTGGATAATTTGCCGCCCGCCTTGGTGCCTAAGTTTGTCGAGCTCTGTACGCAGTCGGGCGGAAAGATTAAGCAGGCGGCCCTGGTTATGGACATTCGGGGTGGGGAGTTTTTTAACGCCTTGACTGAGGCCTTAGCCTACCTGCGCCATCATGAATGGCCGCATGAAGTGCTTTTTTTGGAAGCATCTGATGAAGCGCTTATTCGTCGTTTCAAGGAAACGCGGCGCCGACACCCGCTCAGTGGCGATGGAAGTATTCTCGATGGTATCAGAAGTGAAAGACAGGCTCTGCAAGAGCTAAGAGGTCGTGCCGACAAGGTTATCGACACGACTCACTTGACGCCAGCCCAGCTCAAAGAAGAAGTACAGTCACTTTTCTTGCGCCAAGGACAGAGTCCTGTTCTCTTGGTCAGAGTAGTATCCTTTGGCTTCAAACACGGGCTCCCCCTCGATGCCGACTTTGTTTTTGACTGCCGTTTCTTGCCCAATCCCTTTTATATCACTTCCCTAAAAAATCTCACTGGTCTTGACCAGGACGTTAAAGAGTATGTTCTCAAAGAGGCAGCCAGCCCCAAGTATCTCGACATGATTTATCAGATGCTAGAGTTTGTTATTCCCTACTGCCTGGTCGAAGGCAAAATGCAACTGGTGGTGGCACTAGGTTGTACGGGGGGCAGGCATCGCTCCGTCGCTCTGGCGGAGAGTTTGCGTGACAAATTGATGCAGGGCCGGCAGCGCACCGTGGTCGAGCACCGACATATCAGCGAGGGGGTGTGAGGGTGCGGCTGTGGAAATGGCTGTATCCCGGCCTGTGCATTAAGCGCTGGATTGTCCTAGCATTGGTGGGGGTCTTCTTTTTTATGACCGGGCTAGGGCTCCTGTGGGGGCGTGAGCTCATTGGCTTTGCGGAACGACAACTCCTTTTTTCTTTAGGACTCATATTCGGCACCCCAGCCTCGCTCTACGGCGGCATCTCCCTCATGGCCAGCGGCCTTCTCTTTCTCTTGGTGGCGGTACGGTCAATTATAGTTACCATCCTGCATACTTTAGCGCCAGAAAACGATCATAGTTTGATCGACGTATTGTTTGAACGCCGCCTCTTGCAGAGCGGGCCGCGATTGGTTGCTATTGGTGGCGGAACGGGGCTGTCTGTGTTGCTGCGCGGACTCAAGCGCTACACGAGCAATATTACGGCCGTAGTCACCGTGACTGATGATGGCGGGAGCTCGGGGAGGCTGCGCAGTGACCTAGGGATGCTGCCGCCGGGGGATATCCGCAACTGCGTCTTGGCCTTAGCTGATACGGAGCCACTCTTAGAGCAGCTCTTCCAGTATCGCTTCGCGGCAGGCGAGCTTGAGGGCCATAGCTTTGGCAATCTTCTTATAGCGGCGATGACCTCCATCACCGGCGACTTTCAGCTAGCCATCAAGGAGTTTAGCAAAGTTCTGGCCGTTAAAGGTCGAGTATTGCCCGTCACCACCACTTCCGTGCGCTTGGCGGCAGTGCTAGAAGACGGTACTAGGGTGGTTGGTGAGAGCAATGTAGGAAAGTGCAAGGGACGCATTGCAAACATGGTGCTCGAGCCCGAAAATGTTGCTGCGTTGCCCGAAGTGCTACAAGCCATCCACGAAGCAGATGCCATCATCCTAGGTCCTGGCTCCCTCTACACCTCAGTGGTGCCCAACTTGCTGGTGCAAGGTGTGAGTGAGGCGCTGCAGAACACCTCTGCCACCATCATTTACGTCTCAAACATCATGACGCAGCCAGGAGAGACAACTGGTTTAACTGCCGCTGACCACTTAGAAACCGTACATAAGTTTATCGGCAAGAGAGTAGTTGACTATTGTTTGCTTAACTCAGCCCCCATTAAGCCAGAGCTAGCTGCTAAGTATAGCGAGGTAGATTCTTTGCCGGTGACTACAGGCGGGGCCCGCCTGCAGCAACTTGGGTCACGGGTGATGGCGGAGGACTTGCTAGATGGAGGAGGGTTACTACGCCACGACCCGCACAAGCTAGCTCGCCGTATTATGCGAGTTATAATCGACCGCTCGCTCATCACCAAGCGACGTAAGCGATAGATATAGTATTTTAAGGAGGATGCAGATGAAAAGACCATTACCCCAAGCCGAACCTTTTCGCATCAAAGTAGTAGAGCCAGTGAGCATGACCACCCGTGAGGAGAGAGCCGCAAAAATAGAGGCCTCTGGTTTTAACCTCTTTGGTCTCAAATCTACGGATGTCTATATCGATTTGCTCACCGACAGTGGCACCTCGGCCATGAGCGACAACCAGTGGGCTGGCATGATGCTAGGCGACGAAGCCTATGCTGGCAGCAAGAATTACTACAATTTACTCGCAGCTGTAGACGATGTGATGGGCTTTCCGCATGTGGTGCCTACCCACCAGGGGCGCGCGGCCGAAAATTTGCTCCTCTATGTCATGTTGCGCGAAGGCAATTTTGTTCCGAACAATATGCATTTTGACACTACCAAGGCGCATGTACTACATAAGCGCGGGGTGCCAGTGGATCTAGTGCGGAGCGAGGCTTTTGACCCCACCTCGGAGTATCCTTTTAAGGGAGATATGGACTTAGGCAAGCTAGAGGACTTTTTACTTGAGCACGGCGATCAAGTGCCCTTGGTGCTCCTCACCGTTACTTGTAACAGCGGTGGGGGACAGCCTGTCTCTATGGCCAATATTCGCGGGGTAAGTAGCATTGCCAAGAAGTATAACAAGCCCTTTTTTATCGATGCCTGTCGCTTCGCGGAAAATGCCTTCTTTATTAAACAGCGCGAGGCTGGGTTTGCCGAAAAAACAATCGCCGAAATCGTGCGCGAGATGTTCTCCTATGCCGATGGTTGTACCATGAGCGCCAAAAAGGACGCCTTGGTAAATATCGGAGGCTTCCTGGCCATGCGCGATCTCAAGCTGTACCAGGAAACGAGCGGCTTGGCGGTACTCTTTGAGGGCTTCCCCACCTATGGCGGCTTAGCGGGGCGCGACATGGAAGCCTTAGCGCGAGGGCTCCGCGAAGTTATTGACGGTGACTACCTGGCTTACCGAGTGGGGCAGGTCAAGTACCTCGGCGACTTGCTAGTCAACTATGGTGTACCCATCATCATGCCGGTCGGGGGGCATGCCGTCTATCTTGATGCCAAACGCTTCTTGCCGCATCTACCGCAAGGGCAGTTTCCCGCCCAAGCACTAGGCGTAGAGTTATATATTGAAGGCGGCGTGCGCGGGGTTGAAATAGGCACTTGTCTTTCAGGGCGTAACCCCAAGACAGGAGATCATGACTACCCCAAGCTAGAGATGCTGCGCCTTACCATCCCGCGGCGAGTTTATACAGACCGACACATGGATGTTATTGCGGTAGCCTGCGCCAATGTGTGGGATCGCCGGGCTGAAATTACGGGGCTAGAGTTCACCTATGAAGCCCCCATCCTTCGTCACTTTACGGCCAGATTTAAGCGTCTTGGCTAAGAGCCGAGAAGAGAAAGAGGTGTGCCTGTGACTACTGCCATTGTGTGCGCCATGCATTCCGAGTTAGAGGTGCTGCGTTCCTCCTTAGACCTTGTGCCCTATGAAAGCAGCAGCCCTTTCACCCTCTACCAAACACGCGAGCAGGACATTGTAGCCATGGTCAGCGGCGTCGGCAAAGTTAATGCCGCCGCTGCTCTGGCTTGGCTATTGTCTCGCTTTGCTATAAAGCAGGTGCTAGCCGTCGGGGTGGCAGGTGGCATTGCCGCAGATCTTAGGCTAGGCGATGTGGTCGTTTGTAGCGGGGCCATTCAGCATGATATGGATGCCACGGCCTTCGGTTACGAAGTTGGCATGGTGCCTGTCCTGCGCAAGAAACTATTTGCGGCCAGCAAGGACCTAGTGCGCGAAGCACTAGAGGCGGGTGAAAAGGCGGATTTAGGCGTCGCCGTACGTGCGGGCCTCGTACTAACAGGGGACAAGTTTGTGGCCGGCAGAGAAGGGGCTAGCCTGAGGGAACTTTTTAGCGGCGACTGCGTCGACATGGAGACCGCCGCGTGGGCACAAGTTGCCGAGCTCTTCCAGGTGCCCTGGGTGGCACTGCGCAGCATCTCTGACCAAGCCGATGGCCACGCCCCCGCCGCCTTTAACGAATTCCTACCCCTAGCCGTCGCCAACATGAGCGCCGTAATCCTCGCCATGCGAGCGAAGTGAAGCGCGAAGCGCTAGGGACGGTTCTTCTTGCTTCACAGCGCCCATGATGCTATGCTTGCCTTGGAGGTGGGTAGATATGCCAAGACAGGCGAGAAGGGTTAATCCACAGGGATACTATCACGTGATGATGCGGGGCAATAATCGGCACCCCATTTTCGGTAGGCCCGATGATAAGGCGTATTATCTCAAGGTTTTGCAGGAGCATTGTTGCGAAGACACCTTAGCCATTGTGGCTTACTGCCTTATGGACAATCACGTGCACCTAGTTTTGCATGCCGCAAGTGATGCTTTTAGCAGAGCGTTGAGCCGCACCAATCTTAAATTCGCTCTGCGTTACAACACACGACAGAAGCATTGTGGGCATGTGTTCCAAGACAGATTTAGGAGCGAGATCATCGATGAGCCTCGCTACTTGCTGGCGGCCATCAGGTATGTGCACAATAATCCCGTCAAGGCAAAGCTCGTCAATGCCCCTAGGGACTACAGGTGGAGCAGCTATCAAGAGTACGTGAGCGAAAGCACAATCATAGATAAAGAGTTAATGGTAAGCGTGCTGGCAGAATATTTTAATGGGGATGTCAGCAAGTTCATCGCTTTTCATCGGCAACATGACGAGCATGAGTTTTTGGAGGACAGAGTCGACTTAGAGTTGCAGCGCCTAGAGCGTGGTCAGCGTGTTCTTTTAGCGTTTTGTGAGTCATATGGTATCGAGAATCCTAAGGAGGCCTATCGCAATCCCGAATTGTTGGCGACTTTGACGCATTATCTGATTGAGAACAGCCGATTAAGTCATAGACAGGTAGCGGAGTTGCTAGGCGTTAGCAGTAGCCGAATACACAGAGTAGCTTCGCGACAATGAGGGTTTTGGCGGTAGAGGGGGCAGAGTGAAGCGCCGAGAACCGTCCCTGGTGCGTCACTTCGGGAACAAATAGACTCGGTGTGGCGTCAATAAGGCAAAAGATATGCGGAGGTAGTGTTATGAGACGCAAATTTATTTTACCCGTTGCTCTTTTTGTCGTATTGGCCCTCGCAGCTGGGGTCCTAGTCAGTTTGCGCAACCCTGCCCTGCCAGAGATGTCTATGGGCAGAGGGAGCGAAGAGGCGTCACCGCCAGGCGTAGCCGGTAAGCAATCGGTGTCCTCTGATTTTGCCTTAACCGGGCGCAGTGCCGAGATTGTGGACCGCAAAGTAGTCACTCATGCCTCTTTGGCAGTGACAGTGCCCAAACTCGATGCTGCGCAAGCCGAAGTTTTAAGCCTCACCACGGAACTAGGTGGCTATGTGCAGAGCTCAAACTTTAATAATCATACAGAGAACCAAGCCTGGAATTTTACACTACGCATTCCAAGTGACAAGTCGAATGAGGCGGTGAGGCTTATTTCGGCACTCGGCACCGTACAAAGCAGTGGCTCTAATCGTCAGGATGTCACTGAAGAGTACATGGACCTAGAGGCTCGCTTAACCGTCATGCGACTCGAAGAAACTCGACTGCTAGAGCTTCTCCGCCGCGCCAACACCATTGATGACTACCTCAAGGTCGAGAGCCACCTTACGCGCGTGCGCATCGAGATAGAGCAGGCTACGGGTCGTCTTAAGTTCTTAACACATAGCGTCGATATGGCGACCATTGGCTTAACCCTTACTCCCGAGAGAGGCACAATTCTACCTAAGCCCGTCGGGTTTGCCGGTCTAGGACAACGCCTTAGTGCGGCTTTTAGGCAAGGGCTAAACGTGGTGGTAGAAATTGTAACGGGTGCCCTTGTCTTCGTGGTCGCCGCGCTTCCATTGTTCATCATCATCGTGCCCTTGCTCCTCATCGGCCTTGTTTTTTACCGCCGCATGAGCCCCACGAAGAAGCCTCCGGCAGCTTCATAGGATAGTACTTGTCCCTGTAGAAACCGAGAATAGTGGGCCGCCTAGTGGTAAACTAAGCTGGCCCACATATTTTTTATTACCAGTACATACCTTAGGCAGGGATTAGCCGCGTACTAAGCAGGAAAACTCATGCCAGCGGCTAATAAGAAAAGAGTGGAAGTCAATCGTTTTGATGGGAGGAAATTTGGTGAAAGAGCTTATCTCTCGTGCCCTTGCGGCGTCGACCGCAGATTACTGCGAAATCCGTATCGAAGAGACACATCAAACATCTATAGTCTATCGGGGACGTAACCTCGACGACCTAGCGCAAAGCATGCGCTATGGTGGCAATGTGCGTGCCCTAAAAGACGGTGGATGGGGGTTCGTTTCATTTAACAGCTTAGATAATCTCGAGGCCAAAGTTCACATGGCTTGTGAGCAAGCAGCGGCAATCGGTGCCGTAAAGCAGGAAGTGAGTCAACTAGCAGAAGTGCCTGTCGTGGTGCAAGAATTAGCAGCGGATGTCGTTCTGCATCCGCGGGAGGTGTCGCTTGAAGAAAAAGTAGAGCTATTCTCACGCTACAATGACCAAATTCTTAACTTTCACCCTGCCATCACGAGCTCGCTCGTGCGCTACTTCGACCGGGACATCAGGCTCTACTTTGGCAACTCCGAAGGAACATACGTCAAACAAGAAAAGGTGGATATAGGATGTGGCTTAAGAGCCATTGCCACCTCTGGTGACATTACCGTGCAAGAGGGCGTTAGTACCGGCAGTAACAGCGATTTTGGCTGTGTTCTAGGCAAAGAAGACGAACTGCGTAAAGCCTGCCAACTTGCTGTCGACCTCCTTCTCGCTCCTACCGTGAAAGGTGGGGAGTACACTGTTATTCTTGACCCGCATATGGCAGGTCTCTTTGTGCATGAAGCCTTTGGCCACTTGAGCGAAGCTGATGATATTACCGAAAACGAAGAGCTAAGGAATATCATGACGCTCGGCAAACGTTTCGGCAGGGATATCCTTAACATCTACGACACCGGCCTTGACCACGGCAACCGCGGAGCGCTCGCCTATGATGATGAAGGTGTGGCCGCACAAAGGACCGACCTCGTGAAAGATGGTATTTTGGTGGGGCGGCTTCACTCGCGCCAGAGCGCTGCCAAAATGGGCGAAAACCCGACCGGCTCGGCGCGCGCCCTAGATTACCGCTACGCCCCCATGGTGCGCATGCGTACTACCTGCATCGCCAAGGGCGAGACCCCTTTTGCGGAAATGCTCAAGGATATCGAACTAGGTGTCTATGCTGTCGGTGGATATGGTGGCGAGACAAATGGCGAAATGTTTACCTTTACCGCGAGCTATGGTTTTATGATTAGGCAAGGTCAAATCGCCGAGCTAGTCAAAGATGTTACCCTCACCGGCAATGTTTTTACCACTCTTGCCAATATCGACATGATCGGTGATGATTTCACCTTTGACAACAACGCCGGTGGCTGTGGCAAAGGATACCAGTCGCCGCTACCGACTTCCGAAGGGTCGCCTCACATCCGTGTGCAAAAGGTCGTCATAGGAGGTGCCAGTTAATGCGTGAGTTGCTAACACAGGCTCTTAAGGTTGGGGACCAAGCTGAGGTTTTTCAAAGTAGGGGTGAAAAGCACGCCGTTGTTTTTCAGGCCAGCAAACTGAAAGAGATAACATCTACAGAAGAACAAAGTACCACCCTGCGTCTTATACAGAATGGTCTTCTAGGTTCTGCCAGCGTCACGAAGCCAGACAGCCATGATATCTTGCTTAAGTACGCCGCAAACACCGTAAAGTACGGCAGCCCCATAAAGTATAGCTTCCCTCCACAGGCACAGTTACTGCAGCCCCGTGTTACAGACGAGAGGGTAAGGCATGTCACTCAGCAGGAAATGCTCGACATTGCGGGTGACTTGGTTGCGGCTCTCCACGCCTTCGACCCGAACATTAAGGCCATGGCGGAGGCGATTAAGGCTAGTGGCTACTTTGGCCTGTCTAACAGTAATGGTTTTGTGGCCGAAGGCGAATACACCGCCTGGTCAGTCGTTTTTGGTGGCGAGCTAGTGAGTGAGCGGGACGGGTTCTTGTTTATTTATGATGCCCTTTCAGGCACAGACTTCACAGCTGATGTGAGCCTTCTCAAGGCCAGAGTTATCGAGGCCTTTCGCCTAGCGCAAAACACGGCTAGTATCAGGGCAGGGCAGTACCCAGTCATTTTTGCCCCAGGTGAGGTTAGTTGTCTAGTTAATCCACTGGTAGCCTGCCTTAACGGCAAAGCAATATCGCGTGGGTTCTCGCCTTTTAAGGGTCGCCTAGGAGAGCTGGCCTTTGACCCACGGCTTAGCATAATCGACGACGCCACCATCGACGGTGCGGTAGGGAGCAAAGGCTTTGACCGTGAGGGCATACCAGCCACAAAGCGCAGCCTGATCGAAGGCGGTAAAATAAATGGCTACATGCTAGACTTACAAACGGCGGCAGAGCTTAACATGTCACCAACCGGCAATGGCAGCGTCAGCGGCCCGGTGCAAAACAACATCATTGTTCCCGGCGGCCAGGCAAGTTGGAGCGAGATGCTAGCGGGGATCGATGAAGGGGTGCTTATTGAGGGAACCATGGGGGCGTGGGCAGGTAACCCCTACGGCGGACAAGTGAGCGGCAATATTTCTCTCGGGTACAAGATTGAGAAAGGCCAGATCGTGGGCCGCATCAAGGACGCCATGTTCTCTGTCAATGTCTTCACTGATTTGCGAGACAACCTGGTAGCACTTAGCAGCGATAAGCTCTGGCGCGGCAATACCTGCTACCCCTACTTGCAGCTGGCCAACGTCAACATTAGCACCAAGAGTTAGTAGTGCGAAAACACGCCTGACAAAAGCAGGGTCTCCTCGCCATTGAGAGGACCCTGCTTTTCTTACAACTATATACGCGAGCCTAAGAGTATCAGGCGCATCGCCGTTTCAGCTGCTTTAGTTAGCAGTGCGTACGCGTCATCCATGCAGGCGGCTAAGGAGAGGGGGCCAGGGGTGATGGACAAGGCGGCCGTCATGCCATGGGCATAGAGGGCGCTTGCGCCCGGAAGCACTGCTCCTCCTAGGGCGACCACCGGCTTGTTGTACTTTGCCGCTAGAGTGGTCACGCCGAACACGGCCTTACCTTGGGCTGATTGACCATCTACACTTCCTTCGCCGGTGAGAACCAAGTCTGCTGTGGCGATGGCGTTTTCAAGACCTACGGCCTCAGCCACAACGGCAAAGCCTGGCGTGAGCGTAGCTTGCACAAACACCATTAGACCGGCGCCTAGGCCGCCTGCGGCCCCTGCCCCGGGTGTATCAGAGACGCTTATACCTAGCTGCTCCTTGATTATTGCCGCATAGTTAGAGAGGGCGGAGTCTAGAGAGAGCACCATGTCTGGGCTAGCGCCCTTCTGGGGCCCATACACTGCCGAGGCACCCTGTGGCCCGACGAGGGGATTGTTGACATCACAGGCCGCGATGACGGTGCATTCCCTGAGCCTAGGGTCCAGTGTCGAAACATCTATCGTGTCTAAATCGCGCAAAGCTAAGCCACCACAAGGTAGCTCCCGCCCTGTGCCGTCAAGGAACTTCGCACCAAGGGCCGTGGCCATGCCAGTACCACCGTCGTTAGTGGCACTGCCCCCTATGCCGATAATAATTTTCCTGTATCCAGCGTCGAGGGCGTGGCGGATAAGTTCACCTGTGCCAAAAGTAGAAGTGAGTGTGGGGTTACGCCTGTCTTCAGTCAAAAGCAACAAACCGGAGGCGGCAGCCATTTCGATGACCGCCGTTTTGGCGTCGCCGAGAACCCCCCAAGTTGCGGAAACCGTGTCGCCTAGGGGCCCTCGAACTTCGCTCATCCGTGCCTCTCCGCCACTGGCGGTCAAGAGGGCGCGCACAAAACCTTCGCCCCCATCGGCAATAGGCTTAAGCTCTAGCACTGCCTGAGGCATGGCGGCAGCTACTCCCTCCGCCATAGCGCTTGCCGCATCCACGGCCGACAGACTTCCCTTAAAAGAATCTGGTGCAATGACAATGCGCACAAAGAGTCCCCACTTTCACTAACCCTGCCGGCTCGCTCTAAATTCTATACATAGTAGCCGCTCACCAGAAGTGCTTACTTTTCGCTTTTCGTCTCCACAGGTGAAAGAAGATAGGCAATGCATAGTTTGGCCGTAGCCTCTAGTGCTTGCGTATGCGTGCGCTCATGGGCATGCGAAGCGTCAACGCCTGGTCCAATCAAGGCTGCGCGCACATTGGCTCCGGCACGTAGTGCGGCGCCAGCGTCAGAGCCGTAGTAGGGGTAGACGTCAAGGGCATACGGCAATTCCTCCGCCTCCGCGAGCGTTACCAGTTTTTTGCGTAGTGCTAGGTCGTATGGGCCACCTGAATCTTTGACGCAAATGGAGACATCAAATTCGGTGCACGATAGGCCATTGCCGATACAGCCCATGTCAACAGCCAGGAACTCGACAGTCTCTGTCGGCGTGCCGAAACTCGCGCCATGGCCTATTTCTTCGTAAGAAGTGATAAAGAAATTGGTGGTGTGTGGTAGCCGCAAACCTTCCTCGTGAAAGTACTTGGCCACACCGAGCAGCACGGCGACACTGGCCTTGTCGTCAAGGTGCCGTGATTTAATGAAGCCTGATGGCGTCACGGTAGTGCGAGGGTCAAAGACGACAAAATCACCTACCCCGATGCCAAGGCGCAGGACGTCTTCCTTGCTCTTTACAACTTCGTCCAGGCGTATTTCCATTGTATCGTCATCGCGGTCTTGCTTTCCTGACTCCTGTCCGTAAACATGGGTGGACTGCTTGGTGGTAAGGATGGTACCGGTGTACTTTTGCTCGCTAGAGGTTATAATGGTACAGTGTTCACCTTCGACGGAGTTCATGGTGTAGCCGCCGATCTTGGCGAATTTGAGTCGCCCACTGCCCTTAATCTCCTTGACCATGGCCCCTAGGGTGTCGACATGGCCGCTTAAAGTGCGCTGTTCGGCGTTGTTTTTGCCTTCTAGGGTGGCGATGAGTCCTCCCTTAGTCAGGTGACGCGTTTTAAGGCCCCACCGCGCAAATTCAGCGCTTATTGAGGCTAGCAACTCGTCAGTGTAACCCACCGGGCTAGGTGAGGTTGCCAGGCGCACTAATTGCTCTATAATATAGGTGGTATCGACCTTAGTCATCATGTTTGTCCCTCCTCTTGTTGTCTAGTTGCGTGAAACCACACATATTATTAGCTATTTTCGCCGATTTTCCTTTTTTCCGTGCAAGAAATTTCTGTTGTTGTTAAGTATTATTACGGAGGTGTGTCTATGTCAAACAAGCAAATCGCTACCATCGCCACAGAAAAAGGTAATTTCACGGTGGAGTTGTTCG
Organism: Bacillota bacterium; assembly: GCA_018333655.1. Lineage (NCBI taxonomy): Bacteria > Bacillati > Bacillota > Bacillota bacterium. The sequence continues at coordinate 76,358 of JAGXTJ010000010.1, forward strand.
CCCAGCATGCGCCAGGCACGGTAGAGAACTTCACCAAACTCGCCAAGGCTAAATTTTACGACGGGCTGACCTTTCATCGCTGCATTCCAGATTTCGTCATACAGGGCGGCTGCCCAGAGGGCACGGGTAGAGGTGGCCCCGGGTACCACATTAAGTGTGAAACCGCGGGTAATCCCCACAAGCATGTGCGCGGCGCCCTTAGCATGGCCCACGCCGGTAAGGACACAGGCGGTAGCCAGTTCTTTGTTGTCAGGCAGCCGCAGCCCCATCTTGACGGCAAGCACACCGTATTCGGCCAAGTTACTGACAACGTGGACTTAGTCGATGCCATTGCGGAGGGCGATAAAATTATTAGTGTCACCATTCACTCTAGCTAGAGCACCTGCGCGGCAAACTCAAGCGGCGCGTAAGGACAAAGACAGAAGCCATCTTGCTTCTGTCTTTCTTCGGGTGTGCGCAAATTGAATGCTCGATCGTGGGTACTAGTCTGAGCAGGATCATCCGAACAGTTCTAGGGGATATGGAGGCGGACCGCATGTATCTCGACGCTCTCTTCAGGAAAGTGTTTTGGTCTGAAACACTAGTTCCCGCTCTACTCAGAATGTTGACCGCCGAATATCCTGTAGGCTACAACTGTCACCAGTGTCGGCACCAGCAAAAGTCCTATAGTGAGGGGGTATCCGAATTTTATACCGTCCAAAGCAGCTCCTACGACTAAGCCTGCGCTGCCGCCTACAAGACTTCCGACAATTGTCGAAAAGCGAGTGGATTTCACATCTGCTAATTTCGGGAGTAGTTTGGCAAACAGTAGCATAAAAACTAAAGTAGTTCCCACTGTTATGATTGGCACTTGCAAGTTAACGCCACCCAGCCAAACCAGTTATGAGTAAAATATCCAGAGGTGCACCTGCTGCGGCGCCTGCACCCCCGCCTACAGCGCTTCCAACCAACTTCGCAGTGGCTGACGGGTTGACTCCCGCTAATATTGGAATATATTTTGCACCAAGCTTCACTCCTAGAGCAACAAGGGCCGCAGTGATAATGGGATTTACATCCGCTACGAGTAGCACTTCCCCATTAGTCACCAACACTCTAAACTCATCAAAGGGTACTACAATTGCGCCTCCAGCTGTTGGCACAACAAACCCATCCGCATGTTTTTTAAGCGGGACCATCTGCCCATCAACAGAGATAGTGTCACTCAGTACAATTGGAATGCCGACAAGTCCTTGCCTAGTTTCTGCAACAAGTACGATCTGATCATTGATAAACCTGACTTCGGCATCTATGTGTAACTGTTTTTGATGTCCTTGCCCCTGCCTTTGCGCGTTACCTCTGTCGTTTCCGCGACTAGCGACAACTGGAGTAGCAAATGCTGATGCGATGAGTATGGCCGTCAGAAAAACAGAAGTGATCCGAAACATCGATTTCATTGAGAACCCCACCTTCCTTAAGGTCGCCATCGTTGCTTTGCAAGTATTAGCAATCTCTCCGTTCTTTCCACCTAAATTTATTGCAGCCAGCTACTTTGGCAATTTAAGTATAATCCGCTCCTACATAACAAGTCAAGCATAATTGCAAAAAAACCATGATAGTCTCCTATAACTTCCATCCAACAGGAAACGATGACATTCGCTTGGGCACAGCTAGCCCATCGCTAGGTGCGCCTAGCGGATCACCTTCGACAACCAGGATTTTTGCACCAAGACAGCATGTTCCGGGCATAGTTCTTGGCAGCAAAAACAGCTTATGCACTTATTCATATCAACTTGCGGCAGGCTGTTCTGGGTTAGAAGCATGGCCTGCGGCGGGCAGCTCTCGACGCAGATGCCGCAAGAGATGCACTTTTCGCCGTCAAAGGCTAGGCGAGGCTTGAGATGAAGTGCGAGAGCGCGCGCGAGAGGTGAGGAGCCTAGCCTGCGGAGAAAAGAGGGGCGGCGCCCCACATTAGGAGTAACAAAGGGTGTGACTGCTGGCTTCTTGCCAAGCAGAGTGATCTCGGCAAGTGATGCGGACAAGAGCCCGAGTGCCTGAGCAGCCTCTATGGTTGGCACCGTTTGGGGGTCAAGGCCCATAATTTGCGCTGCCACAACGTCAAGAGCGTGCATATCCCGGCTCAAAAGAAGCGCACCGCAGTGCTTCGGTGTACCACTAGAGGGCCCTTCGCCTTCCATAGCCTCAACCGCATCCACAATCGTCAGTTCAGGCTGCGTTAGCTCGGCAATCTGCACCAGTGTGCGGCAAAAGTCGCCAATGGCTGGGTAGCGCAGATGGTAGTCGATTTTCGTTAAGCCAGGGACTAAGCCAAACATGTTTTTTGCGGCGCAGGTGAGTATGGTCAGGCCATGTGTTTTAAGTTTGGGCATATTAATGATGAGGGCAGCGTTAACGGCAGGACTAAGCAGCATGGCTGTGCCGTACTCCGGATGCCGGGGGTCATGCACCTTGACCACCGAGGTGTCAAAATTTAGCGCAGCCCCTGTTTCTTCGGCCACGGCCGCAAAGCCGCACTTCTCGTAAGCCCGTTTAAGTGCACCTATAGTGTAGGGCCCACCCGGGCTATCAATGATTACTGCCTTCCCTCCGCACTCCTTAACCAGGAGGCACACTTCGCGCACGAGGCCGGGATGGGTGGTGATGGCTCGCTCAGGGGTCTTGCCCATGAGCATGTTCACCTTGATGGCCACCGTGTCGTTTGGTTTAATCATCGCCTCGAGACCTTGCGGCAGGAGCAAGCTAAGGCCTTCACGTAAGGCCGTGTGGAGCACTTCTGGAGAATAATTTTGCGCATCTACGACGGCTACAGTCTTCATCACAAGGCACCTCCGAAGATTGAGAATAGCTGGTCATTTTACTAGACAAGGAGCTTGTATTCGTGTAGTATAAGCCCATTATAGTCGGAAAGGGTGCAAGGTTGTGGCTACAAAAAGAGATGTGCTCGAGAGAGTCAAAGAAGACAAGGTGCGTTTTGTGCGTCTGCAGTTTACGGACATCCTAGGTGTCAATAAGAATGTGGCCATTTCTGTGGACGAGCTAGAAACAGCGCTCGACGGGCAATTAATGTTCGATGGCTCTTCTATCGAGGGTTTTGCGCGTATTGAAGAATCCGACATGTTGCTTAATCCCGACCCCGCGTCTTACGCTCTCTTTCCCTGGACTAAGGACAAGGCGCCGACGGCCCGCCTTATTTGTGACGTTCTTAACCCAGATGGCTCGCCCTTTAGCGGTTGCCCACGGGGCACCTTAAAGCGAGCGGTGGCCGAGGCTAAGTCTATGGGCTTTGTCATGCAGGTAGGTCCTGAGGCGGAGTTCTTTCTCTTTAAGCGCGACAGCGACGGCGGGCCTACCACCATCACCAATGATCGCGGGGGTTACTTTGATCTCTCACCCATCGACCGCGGCGAAGATGCCCGCCGAGACATTGTTCTCGCCCTTGAAGAGATGGGCTTTCACGTCGAGGCCTCGCATCATGAGTGCGCACCTGGGCAGCATGAAATAGATTTTAGATATGCAGATGCACTTACTGCTGCAGATAATGTTACCACATTCAAGCTCGTTGTTCGCACTATTGCCATGCAACATGGTTTGCACGCTACCTTTATGCCCAAGCCCCTCTTTGGCGAGGCCGGCAGTGGCATGCACATAAATCAGTCTTTATTCTCAAACGGCTGCAATGTCTTTTTCGACCCTGAGGCCCCTCGTCAACTGAGCTCGGTGGCCTTGTCCTACCTAGCGGGTCTGATGCGCCATGCGCTAGAGTTCTCGGCCATCACTAATCCGCTCATTAACTCCTACAAAAGACTGGTGCCAGGCTACGAAGCGCCGGTTTATGTGGCTTGGTCAGAGCGCAATCGCAGCCCCCTAATTAGGGTTCCAGCTCGCCGCGGCAATGGCACTCGCCTTGAACTCCGCAGCCCTGACCCCTCCTGCAATCCCTACTTGGCTTTTGCCGTGGCGCTCACGGCAGGTTTGCAGGGCATTAGAGAAGGTTTGACGCCACCGCCCCCTATGGAGTGCAATATCTACCATCTCGGAGAACAGGAAAGATCTAGTGCCGGCATCGCCTGCTTGCCGGGCAGCTTGCAGGAAGCGCTGCAGTTCTTCGCTAACAGCGCCTTGATGCGTCAAACCTTGGGGGAACACATTTTCACACGGTTCATCGCCGCCAAACAGGCAGAGTGTCGACTATATGAGACTGCGGTGCATCCTTGGGAGCTAGACAGGTACCTCTCTATTCATTAGATAAGGGCACCCAGGCACAAGGCAAGCGTAAGCCCAGCCCCCCGCCGAAATGTGGGGGGCTTGTTGCAGGTAATTCTCCAGGCAAGTGGAATACTCTAAGCAGTGGGTAGAGTCAGGGGGACAGCAGATGACCTTCACAGAAGATGTAAAAAGCGAGCTAGTGCGTATCATCGATGGCGAGGCCTGTTGTCGCCATAGCGAACTCGCCGCCGTTATTAGGCAGAGCGGCATCCTGCAGCTTTCACGTGCCGGTGGTATGGGGCTGAACGTACATACGCAGAATCCTGCTGTGGCGCGCTTAGTCCTGCAACTGCTCAAGGAGCATCAGCCTTTGGCCAGGGTATTTATTCGTCGTCGCTCGGCTTTTCGCAAGAACCGCATGTACCTGCTCTTTGCCCCAGAGGCAGACAAGGTGCTGGTAAATGTAGGGCTGTGGGACAGCCAAACGCGTAGCCTAATTTCGCGTACCACACCGCCAGAACATATCTGCTGTCATCGGGCCTACTTGCGAGGTGCTTTTATCATCAGTGGCACCATCAGTGACCCAAACCGCACTTCGTACCATCTAGAGATGGTTTGTGAATATGAGGAAACTGCTACTTACCTCTGTAGAGTGATGGAGGCGGTGGGGCTGACCCCGCGTCTGGCGCGTCGCAAGGAGCTTTTTGTCGTCTACCTTAAAGAAGGTGAGCAGATCGTCGACTTTTTAAACCTTACTGGGGCTCACTCAAGTTTGCTCAGGGTAGAAGATGCCCGTGTCCGCAAGTCTATGCGCAACCAAGTTAACCGTTTGGTCAACGCGGAGACGGCCAATCTCCATAAATCTATTTCTACCGCCTGGCGGCATATAGAGAGTATCAGGTATTTAGATCAAGTGGTTGGTCTTAACAATTTATCTGCCAATTTGCGCGAAGCGGCAGCGTTAAGAGGCAAGTATCCCGAGGCCAGCCTGCAAGAGCTAGGGCTTTACTTTCAGCCGCCACTGAGTAAGGGTGCTGTCAATCATCGTTTGCGCAAATTAGAGGAGCTTGCCCGCCGCAGGGGCTTTGGGGGAACAGAGTAAAGATGATGGAGGCACGCGCTAGGGTAGTCGTCGTCAATGAGGTCATGCATTTTCGGCCTTTAGCCCGTCTAAGGGAGCTGGCCACGCAGTTAGACATGGAGCTGTTGCTCGTCTATGGCGGCGACACTCTGCCCATATCGCGCATCTTGGGGCTTATCGGGTGGGAGCTGGTCAAGGGTGACGAGCTTGAAGTAATCGTGCGCGCGAGCGGTGACGTTGCCTCTCGGCTCGCGGCGGTCGTGGCCTTTATGCAAGGAGGCTGTGGCGAGAAGTAGAATGTAAAAAGCAAAGGAGGTAGTCCGGTGCGCCCTGAGCTACAACAAGCGCCAAGCCTGCGCCAACATCTAGTCATGACGCCCGAGCTCAGGCAAGCCATACAGTTGTTGCCGATGACGGCTGCGGAGTTAGAAGCCTACTTGGTGCGAGAGGCGGCTGAGAATCCGCTCCTTGAAGTGGAGCGCTCGAATTTTGAGTTGCCGTCTGGGCTTAGTTTCGGTGTTCTGCGCGCGCCTTGCGTCGCGGAGCCAGCCGACCCCCGCGCGGACTTGCGTTTAGAGGTAAATCTCTGTAGAGCGCCGTATGCGGTGCGGCAGGCGGCTAGCATGCTCGTAGACTCGCTCGACGAGCGTGGTTACCTCCCACCCCTCGATGCCGTTCTGGCAGATGAGCTTGGGGTTAGCCTGGCGCTACTCTGGCAGGGGAAGGCTCTCTTGCAGTCGCTTGGTCCGGCCGGTTTTGCGGCCGAAAACCTAGGCGAGAGCTTGCTACTTCAGCTCGCACAGGCCAACAAGGTCTCGGCCGATACCGAGAGAATCGTCACTATGTACCTTAGGGAAGGTTGCCCGAGTGCGGACAAAGTGGCGGCAATTCTAGACTTGCCCAAGCCACAAGTGCAAAAAGTACTCGCAGAGCTGCAAAACTGTAGCCCCTCCCCAGGGGGTGCTTATGCAGCGCGGCACGAAGTGGGCACAGTGTACCCAGATATCTGCATTGTGAAGACGAGCGGGGGTTATCGCGCCAAAGTAAATCAGCCTGGCGTCAACGAGATAAATATGAAGCGAGTGTTTCACGAGTTGTTCGCCTGTGCTGACCAAGGAACAAAAGAGTACCTGCGAGCGCGCTACCATGAAGGTCTGTGGCTCGCACGAGCCATCAAGCAGCGGCTTGCTACTCTCGAGCGCCTCGCAGCTGCACTCATCAAGTTTCAATACGCCTTTCTTGAACATGGCAAGGCCTCTCTACGCCCCTTGACCATGTCTGCCGTGGCGAGCGAAGCGGGCGTGCATGAATCCACGGTTAGCCGGGCCGTGAGCCATAAGTTCGCCCTTACCCCGCAGGGGGTCGTACCCCTTAAGAGCTTTTTTTCGTCCCATGTGCACTCTCTCGGGGGCGAAGTTGCTTCTTTGGCCGTGAAAGAGAGAATTAGTCAGTTGATTGCTGCCGAAAACAGGAAATCGCCTTTGACCGATAGCCAGGTGCAAGACCTTTTAACTGCTGAAGGCATCAATATCAGCAGGCGTACCGTGGCCAAGTACCGTGAGGCTCTCTCTATTCTGCCGCGCAGTCATCGCAAGGCCTGGGCAAGAGGGTGAGGCTCTCTGCGCTTTATGGAACCTTGGTCGCCTAGCCACAAAGAAGAGATGCCTAGGCGCTGAGTGGTTGCTTGTACTTTCAGGAACACAGTAATGGTGATACAATGAAGCAAATCGGTACCACACATTGGAGGAGGGTATTCTATGAAAATCGCTATTAACGGTTTCGGTCGCATTGGTCGCCAGGTGTTTCGCATTGCGCACGAGCGACCAGAGCTTGAAATTGTGGCCATCAATGATTTGGCCGATCCCAAAGGGCTTGTGCATCTCCTAAAATACGACTCCAACTATGGTCACTTTAAGGCCGAGGTGGCCTTAAGCGAAGGTGGCTTTGTCGTTGACGGCCGCCACACCAAGGTGCTGGCTGAAAAAGACCCTTTGCGCCTGCCCTGGGGCGAGCTTGGCGTCGACGTCGTTGTAGAGTGCACCGGCCGCTTTAAGGAGCGCGACACAGCTGGTAAACATATTACGGCAGGGGCCAAGAAAGTGCTCATTAGTTCTCCTGCCACTGGTGAAGACATTACCCTAGTGCTCGGTTGTAACCACGACAAGTATGACCATGCCAATCACCACATAATTAGCAATGCCTCCTGCACCACAAATGGCTTAGGCCCCATGGCAAAAGTGCTGCACGAAGAGTTTGGCATCGTCAAGGGCTTGATGAATACTATCCATGCTTTCACCAATGACCAAAGCATTCTCGATCAAATCCATTCCGATTTGCGCCGGGCGCGTACCGCCAGTCAGTCCATCATTCCCTCAAGCACGGGGGCTGCTAAGGCTATCGGCTTGGTGCTGCCTGAACTAAAGGGCAAGCTCAATGGCTTTGCCTTGCGCGTTCCTACAACCACGGTGTCCATCGTCGACCTCACCGTGGAGCTAGCTAAGCCCGCTACAGCCGAGGAAATCAACGCCGCGTTTCGCGCTGCCGCTGCTGGGCCCCTTAAGGGCATCTTAGGCGTGAGCGACGAACCGCTCGTCTCTATCGACTACTTAGGAGACACGCGTTCTTCTATAATTGATTTGCCGCTGACCATGGTGAGCGGAGGCAACATGGCCAAGGTGTGCGCCTGGTACGACAACGAATGGGGCTATTCTTGCCGCATGGTAGATGTCCTGGCGATGATTGCCGAGCATTACGGGGGCTGATAGCGATGGCTAAACTAGGGATAAAGGATGTTTCTGTTGCCGGCAAGCGCGTTCTAGTGCGAGTGGACTTTAACGTACCCCTAGATGAGAACGGGCATATTACCGATGATGCCCGCATACAGGGGTCTCTGCCGACTATTAATTACTTGCGCAATGCCGGTGCGAAGGTAGTGCTGGCCAGCCACTTCGGGCGGCCAAACGGTAAGCGCGATTTGCGCTACACTCTCGCCCCTGTTGCTGTTCGCCTGCGTGAATTGCTGGCGCAAGATGTAGCCCTGCTCGCTGACTGCATAGGGGACGAAGTGTTACGCCATGTAGAACAGATGAAAGACGGGGATGTAGCCCTGCTCGAAAACCTCCGTTTTCACCCTCAAGAAGAAAAAAATGACCCCCACTTTGCGAGCGAGTTAGCCAAATTAGCCGAGGTCTATGTCAACGACGCCTTCGGCGCTGCTCATCGCGCGCATGCTTCGGTGGCTGGGGTTACTGAATTCCTAAAGCCTGCTGTGGCCGGTTTCTTAATGCAGAAAGAGCTGGAGTTTCTAGGCTCGGCACTCGAGAACCCGCGTCGGCCCTTTCTCGCTATCCTGGGGGGCGCTAAAGTCTCTGACAAAATTAAAGTAATTGAAGCACTCCTCTCGCGCGTAGATAGCCTAATCATCGGCGGAGGCATGGCTAACACCTTCCTCAAGGCCAAGGGGTGCGAAATTGGCAAGTCACTCGTGGAGCCAGATCGTGTGGAGCTAGCCAGCGAACTGATGGATTTAGCAGAGCGGTCCAAGGTAAGCCTTCACTTGCCGCAGGACGTAGTTGTGGCCTCCTCTATTGGTGACGATACGGGTGAGATCGTGTCCATTGGGGAAGTGCCGCCCGACAAAATGATAGTCGATATTGGCCCGCTCACCATGGAGGACTACGCGCAGGTCATCGCCTCTGCCCGCCTGGTGGTCTGGAACGGCCCCATGGGTGTCTTTGAGAATCCGGCCTTTGCCGTGGGCACCTCAGGTATTGCACAGGCTCTCGCCGACTCCAAGGCTGTCAGTGTCGTTGGTGGCGGAGATAGTGCGGCAGCGGTGCTACAGGCTGGGCTGGCACAGGCCATGACCCATATTTCTACCGGCGGTGGGGCAAGTCTCGAATTCTTAGAGGGCAAGGTGCTGCCTGGGGTCGCCGCCTTAACCGACAAGAGTGGCAAGGGGGAGTAAAGTGGCACTACCTTTAATTATCGGCAACTGGAAGATGCATAACTCGCTGGCGGAGAGCGAAGCGTTGCTCCGCCAGCTTCTAACGCAGCTAGATAGCCAAAATGAAGTAGAAGTGTGTGTTTGCCCCCCTTTTACTGCCCTGGCCTTGGCTGGCTCGCTACTTAAGGCGAGCAACATAAAGCTGGGTGCACAAAGTTGTCATCACTTAGAAAGTGGCGCCTTTACGGGCGAAGTATCTTTGCCCATGCTTAAGGAGCTCGCCTGCCAGTATGTTCTCGTGGGGCATTCCGAGCGGCGCCAGTATTTTGGCGAAACAGATAGCGGCGTAGCGGCTAAAGTGGCAGCTGCGGTTAAGCATGGCCTGGTACCTGTGCTGTGCATAGGCGAGGATTTGGCTACGCGCCAGTCTGGTCGGGGCGAAAGCTATGTCTTAGCCCAACTGGAGGCCGGTTTGTCGCTCTTGTCTGGTCCTGTAGACGAAGTAGTCATTGCGTATGAACCAGTGTGGGCTATTGGCACCGGCCAAGCAGCCACGCCAGCGCAAGCTAATGAAATGCTAAGAAGTATTGCCGATAAAACGCCGCAAGTTGCCGACATCAAGCAAGTACGACTGCTCTACGGAGGCAGTGTCACGGCGCAAAACGCCGCTGGTTTCTTTGCTGAAGAGTATGTGGGTGGGGTACTGGCTGGTGGCGTAAGTCTTAAAGCCGAGAGTTTTGCACACATAGTGCGACTAGCTAGGAGATAGGCCCATGTATAAACAGGTAGCCCTTATCATCCTTGACGGTTGGGGTCTGCGCGCTGAAACGAAAGGCAATGCCCTAAAGAGCGTGGCTACACCCGCTCTTGATCATTTTCAGCAACAATATCCCTCTGCCCAACTAGCTTGTTCGGGCGAGGCAGTAGGCCTCATGCCAGGGCAAATGGGCGACAGCAATGTCGGCCACTTAAACATTGGTGCGGGGCGAATTGTCTACCAAGACCTAGCCCGCATTACGCGGTCACTGGCACAGGGCGAATTAGCGGCAAACACTACCTGGCAAAGTTTAGTCTCTAAGACGCGCTTAAACCAGGGTCGCCTGCACCTGTATGGACTGCTCTCCCTAGGTGGGGTGCATAGTCATACCGAGCACCTCCAAGAGATACTGCGCCAATGCCATAGTGAGAAACTACAGGTGTACCTGCACTTGCTCTTAGATGGCCGCGACGCACCGCCGACATCGGGGCAGGCATGGCTAACTGAAATGGAAGACTTCGTGCACGACTTAGGCACAGGTCGCATCGCCACCGTCATGGGTCGCTACTATGGCATGGACCGTGACACTCGTTGGGAGCGCACTGCCAAAGCCTATGATGCTCTGACTTTAGGCCAGGGCCAAGTGGTTACTAAGGCCAGTAGCGCTGTTCTCGAGCATTACAGGGCAGGGCTCACCGACGAATTTATGACACCCCTAGTGGTCGCTGCCGAGCAAGGAAAGGCAGAAATGCGAGATGGCGACAGCTTGTTGTTCTTTAACTTTCGGGCCGACCGCATGCGCCAAATTGTGCAGGCCTTTTCTTACCAGCAAGAGGTTGGCTTTGTGCGATCGAGGCAGCCAGAGCTGCAAATCGCGACCTTTACTAGGTATCATCAGGACTTGCCGTTTCCACAGGTATTTTTGCCCGAGGACTTGGCAGATACCTTGGGCGAAGTCGTGAGTAGAGCCGGTCACAGACAGCTACGCTTAGCCGAAACCGAGAAGTACGCCCACGTGACCTTCTTTTTTAGCGGCGGCAGAGAGGATGCCTTTCTGGGAGAGGACCGCCTGCTCATCCCCTCACCTCGCGTGGCCACCTACGACCTGATGCCGCAAATGAGCGCGCCCGAAGTAGCGGAGGCCTTTATAGAAAAATGGTCAGAGGGCTACCCCTTAGTCGTTGTCAACTTCGCCAACCTCGACATGGTGGGCCACACTGGTATTTTTCCGGCGGTGTGTCAGGCCGTCACCGCTGTCGATGGGGCGGTCAGCAAGGTGCTCAGCACTATACTGGAGAGCGGGGGAGCGGCCGTGCTCACGGCCGACCATGGCAATGCCGAAGAGGTCTATGACGAAAATGGCGACCCACACACTGCTCATACTCTAAACCCTGTGCCCTGCATCGTTATCACACCCGAAAACATGCTCGCAGTGCGCGAGAACGGTGTTCTGGCGGACATCGCCCCTACAGTCCTACAGCTAATGAATCTTGCCCAGCCGGCCAAAATGACCGGCCAATCCCTAATCATTAATCAATAAGGAGGCAAAGCGATGAGCAGTATAATTGAGATTCTGGCACGCGAGGTCTTAGATTCGCGCGGCAACCCTACCGTAGAAGTTGAAGTTGTGCTCGACGATGGCGTGGTAGGCAGGGCCATAGTTCCCTCAGGCGCCTCGACTGGGCAGTTTGAAGCCAGCGAACTGCGCGACAATGACAACGGGCGTTATCTTGGCAAAGGGGTAAGAAAGGCAGTAGACAATGTCAATGGCGAAATTGCCGAAGCTTTGGCGGGGCTAGATGCCTGCAATCAGGCCGCTATAGACGCCATACTCATAGCCTTAGATGGCACCCCCAACAAAGAGCGCCTCGGCGCTAACGCCATCCTCGGGGTATCCTTGGCCGTGGCGCGTGCCGCAGCAGAGTACTGCCATCTTCCTCTCTACCAGTATTTAGGGGGCGTGAGCGCTCGGGTTCTGCCGGTGCCCATGATGAACATCTTAAATGGTGGCAAGCACGCCGACAACGGCGTCGATATCCAGGAGTTTATGGTTATGCCAACGGGGGCCGTCTCCTTTGCCGAAGGCCTGCGCATGGGTGTGGAGGTCTTCCATAAACTGAAGAGCGTCTTAAAGAAGCGTGGTTACAGCACGGCCGTTGGCGACGAGGGCGGTTTCGCGCCTAAACTTGGCTCTAACGAAGAAGCACTCGAGCTTATTATGGAGGCCATCGCGGCCGCTGGTTTTGTGGCTGGCCAAGACCTCTACATCGCTATTGATGCCGCCGCTACTGAGTTTTGCCATGACGGCGTCTACACACTAGAGCGCGGCACCAAGCGCTGGAGCGCGGCTGAGCTAGTAGCCTGGTGGACAGAATTGGCCGCCAAGTACCCCATAATCTCGCTTGAGGACGGCATGGCCGAGGAAGATTGGGAGGGCTGGAAAGCGCTTAAGGCTCGTTTAGGGGGGAGCATACAGATCGTGGGCGACGACTTGCTCGTTACCAATACGGAGCGCATCGGTCGAGCCATCAAAGAGCAGGCCGTTAACTCGGTGCTTATTAAGCTAAACCAAATCGGCACCTTGACCGAAACTCTAGACGCCATCGAAATGACTAAGCGTGCGGGCTGGACGGCTATCATTTCTCACCGCAGCGGCGAAACAGAAGACACCACCATTGCCGACCTAGCCGTGGCGGTAAACGCCGGGCAGATTAAGACAGGGGCGCCCTGCCGCACCGACCGCGTAGCCAAGTACAATCAGCTTCTGCGCATCGAAGAAGAATTGGGCGCCTCGGCGGTCTTCCCCGGCAAGGATGCCTTCTACAATCTCAGATAACTAGTTCACAGGTTGTCAACCAGGCAGGCCTGTGCTAGAATCAAGAGAGTTTAGGTGGGGGGGGGAACAGAATGCTCATCGCGTTAAAGATTATGCAGGGCTTGATCGCCATTGGCGTCATCGTTTCGATAGTCATGCAGAGTGGTCGCGCAGCCGGGTTGGGAGCTATTGCCGGTGGTGCCGAAACACTGTTTGGACGCAAGAAGAACATGGATGCCTTTTTTAACAAACTGACCATTGGACTAGGGGTTGCCTTTATGGTGCTCTCGTTAGTCATTGCCGTAGTACAGTAAGTAAGAGAAAGTAAGGGCAACGCATAGATGCGGCTGCCCTTACTGCACGAGAACGGAGGCTACTATTTATGGAAGAGACCTTACTATGGTTGGCACCAGTGGCGGGAACGCTCGCCTTGCTTTTTGCCTGGTACCTAGCCACTAATGTCAGTCGGCAAGACGCGGGCACATCGCGCATGCAAGAGATTGCTGGCGCTATTCAAGAAGGTGCCATGGCTTTCTTGCGCCGGGAATACAGAAGTTTAGCTATCTTTGTATCTGTTCTATTTGTTATCTTGGCCTGGCAGATAAACCTTTCTACCGCATTTGCCTTTTTATATGGTGCTTTAAGCTCTATGTTAGCCGGCTTTATTGGCATGCGTGTGGCCACTAAGGCCAATGTACGCACGGCCGCCGCTGCCCGTCAGGGTCAAAACAAGGCCTTGTCCGTGGCTTTTTCGGGCGGTGCTGTCATGGGGATGTCGGTGGTTGGCTTAGGACTAATTGGCATTAGCGCTCTTTTTATCATTTTCCGCATTGTGCACGCCGGCATGGTCATTATAGACCCCTTGGCGCATTGCCCTGCCTGTGCCGCTATAGACACCAGCCCTACGGGTAACTTCGTAGTCCTGCTCTCCATGGTCAATGGTTTTGCCCTAGGTGCCAGCTCTATCGCCCTTTTTGCGCGTGTCGGAGGTGGTATCTACACCAAGGCGGCTGACGTCGGTGCCGATCTAGTAGGCAAAATCGAAGCTGGTATTCCCGAAGATGACCCCAGAAACCCGGCCGTTATTGCCGACAATGTGGGCGATAATGTAGGCGACGTTGCTGGCATGGGAGCCGATCTGTTTGAATCCTACGTTGGTTCTATTGTTGCCGCAATGGCCATTGGAATTGTGCCTATGGCTGCCAACCCGCTCAAAGACAGCCCTTGGAACGCCATCTTGGTGCCGCTGCTGCTTTCTGCTATCGGCATTATCGCGTCCATCATCGGCTCTCGCTTTGTCTCGGCCCGCGAAGGCGCTAATGTGCAGAGCGCACTCAGTAACGGAACGTATGTCTCTGGTGCGTTGACCATTGCCGCGGCCTTCTTTATGATTCGCTTCTTGCAGGTAGATATTGGCGTCTTCTACGCCATTGTCTCGGGTCTAGTTGCCGGCATCGCTATCGGGCGCATTACGGAGTACTACACCTCAGGCGATAACAAGCCTGTCCAGAATATCGCTGCTTCTGCCCAGACCGGGCCTGCCACCACTATTATCACGGGCTTAGCGGTCGGCATGATGAGCACTGCGCTCCCTATCATTGCAATTGCCTTGGCCGTTTACCTCTCTTTCTACTTTGCGGGCCTCTTTGGTGTAGCCATTGCGGCTGTCGGTATGCTCGCCACCACGGGCATGGTGGTAGCAGTAGACGCCTACGGGCCTATAGCTGACAACGCCGGTGGCATCGCCGAAATGGCTGGTCTTGACAAGTCGGTGCGTAAAGTCACCGACAATCTCGACGCCGTCGGCAATACTACGGCTGCCATTGGTAAGGGTTTTGCCATCGGCTCCGCCGCTCTTACGGCCTTAGCGCTGTTTTCGGCCTATGCTACTTCAGTGCAGCTCACGACGATCAATATTTTGTCCGCACCTGTGATTATCGGCTTGTTTTTGGGCGGCATGCTGCCTTTCTTGTTCTCTGCCTTGACCATGCAGGCGGTAGGACGCGCTGCCTTCCAAATGATCGGCGAAGTGCGCCGTCAGTTCAAAGAAATGCCCGGCATTATGGCTGGCACCACTCGCCCTGACTATGCGCGCTGTGTGGATATCAGTACCGCCGCAGCCCTTAAAGAAATGATTGTGCCAGGGATTATTGCTGTGTCCGCACCTATTGCCACGGGCCTCTTCCTAGGTAAAGAAGCTTTGGGCGGTCTGCTGGCTGGTTCTCTCGTCACGGGCGTTTTGCTCGCCATTATGATGGCCAACGCTGGTGGCGCCTGGGATAACGCCAAAAAATACATCGAGAGCGGTCAGTTTGGCGGCAAGGGTACTCCCACTCATCAAGCTGCTGTCGTGGGCGACACTGTGGGCGATCCCTTTAAAGACACTTCTGGTCCTTCGCTCAACATTCTCATTAAGTTAATGGCCATCGTCGCCCTCGTATTCGCCCCCTTGTTCATCTAGTCTAGGCTCATTATTTAAGACAGTGTCCTGTAGTGGGGCGGCGAGTAGCGAAATGCTGCCGGCCGCCCCTAGTATTTTAGCGGAAGGAAGTTAGGCATGGAGCGTACTACAGCGGTGGAACTAGTAAAGCAGCATGTAAAGAACAAGAACTTGATCAAGCATATGTTGGCAGTAGAGGCCGTCATGGGGGCACTAGCCCCGCGCTTTGGTGGAGAGGTGCCGCTGTGGGAACTCACGGGTCTCCTGCATGACATCGACTACGATCTGACCTGTGACAAGCCGGAAGCCCATAGCCTACTTGGTGCCGAAATTCTCGCCAGCCACGGGCTGCCTGAGGACTTGGTGAGTGCGGTGCGGGTGCACAATGAACAACATGGCCTGCCACGAGACAGCACGCTAGAGAAAGCACTCTTTTGCAGTGACCCAGTAACAGGGCTCATTGTCGCCGCCGCGCTCATTCATCCGGCCAAGAAGCTCGCCGCCATCGATAAAGACTTTGTGCTGAATCGCTACTACGAAAAAAGTTTTGCCCGCGGGGCTAGCCGCGAAACTATGGCTGGCTGTCGCGAAATAGGGCTCGAACTCGATGAGTTTATCGAGATCGCACTCTACGCCATGCAGCGCCGTGCGCCAGAGCTTGGGTTGTAAAACTCTAGAGATACAAAAAAGGCTACCCCTGTGCTTATGATATGCTCCCCCCACAATCGAAAGATGAAATAACAAACCATCTGTCAGACTGAAGGGGGAGCATATCACTAGGGTAGCCTTTTGGTCTATACTGTTACTAGAATCAGCTAGTGGCGATTAGCGGAGTCTTTTGCGGAGTACGATGGCGCCAGTCCCGAGGGCCAGTACGGCAAAGCCGCCGATCAGGGCATATTGGAGGGTGGAGACGCCAGCTGCCTCAGGCTGTGCTGTGTCTGTAGCAACCGACATAGTGGTGAACATGCGGTCGCTCTTAGTGGCAGTGGCGACTTCCGCGGCTTTGAGATCTTCTACTTCTTTTTCGGTGAGTAGGGCCTTGTCGCTTACGCGCACATTAACGGTGAGCTTATCTTCCCCAATGACGAGGGGAACTACGTAGATTTCTGTTCCCAAGCCCCGCAGGTCAAGCAGCCATGGTTCGACAGCGACAACTTGAGCGAGGGGGATGTTCCTCTCGGTAGCGATGTGATTGCGCGCAATGGTCTCTAGTTCGAGGGCGACACTGGGCTCAAGCACTCTGAGCATGGCACTGGCCGGCAGGGCCAGCATGACGAGGACTAAGGTTAGTAGTAGGATTCTTTTCATTGTTATTGCTCCCTTCGTTGTGGTTTCATTAGGTTAGACGTGTAAATGGCCCGCGTGTTCCACCAATAAGCTGCTTTTTTGCTCTGGAAAGGGAGAGTGACTTGTTCTGTGTTCAAGAAGGTATGGGCAGAAAATGTGCGAACCTTACTGGCTGATAACGATATCACTGTGGCTGAGGCTGCGCGGCTACTGGGTACTTCTAAGCAGTATCTGACGACCATACTTGGCGAGAGCCTGCCGCAGAGCACCAAAGAACAGGTTGTAGAGAGTCTTTCTTTACTGCTCCATGCACACCCGGGCAGGCTCTATTCCCCTCTGCCCCTAGTCCCAGAGGAACAACTCACCACAGCGCCTGCGGTAAACTGGCAGCTGCTGGACATGCCCGTCAGTGCCGCCGAGCAGGCCGTACTAGCTGAGCGTCATTTTTTGGGCGGCGACTATCGCGGTAGCCTGGCCTTTGTCAGACACCTACTGGCCGCGCATGGAGAGAGCCTCTTGCCCATAGCCACGGCGCAGGCACAACTTCTCGCCGGAAAGTCGGCGTGCCTGCTTGGGCAATCCGCCTTGGCGAGGGAATACCTCAAGTTGGCACAGCGCGTCTTTCAGAAGCGAGTCAGCGCCCAACCACAAAAATACTTGCCCCTGTGTCTAGAATGTTATCGCTACGGGGCCCTGGCGGCTCACATGGAGAGAGATTACGCCCTGGCGATGAAGCTACAGCGTCAAGCACTGCAGCTCTTAGTGAAACACCGGGGCGAGGACGATAATCTGGGCATGAAGTGGGAAACTTTAGGACAGAATATACTGCGTACGGTGGTCAAGCAGGGCAGACTGTCGGGCATCGTCGCGGTTGCCGACGAGCTCGAGGCTTTAGCAGGCCGGCTTGATTCCCCGGCGTTATCTGAGCGCGCAGTATTCACGCGGCAGTTCGCCCTCTATGCCGTGGCAAGGGCGCAAGGCATTCCGGGCCAGCAGGCCATGATGCCACCACCTCAGCTAGTGAGAGACGCCTATATATTCCTCCACTACGGGCTAGTGTTGTGGGATAGGGGTGGAGACCTGCGGCTCTTTACCGATAGCCTGCCGGTGGATACAGGTAGCGAAGAACTTGCCCTAGTCCATGAATGGTTGAGCAACCTGGCCGAGACCGGTGAAACAAAACTACGCTTTTCGTCGACCAACACCCTAAAGCCATGGGGTCTCCTAATAGGGGCCTGTACCGCACTAGAAAGTGATGCTCTGCAGGCTTTTCACATGTGGCAAGAGGCCCTGTTCGATCTCAAGGCTAACCGCGATATACCCCTGTACCTGTATTCCTTGGCCATGGGGCTCGATAAGTTTTCTGCCCATATTACGGCCCATAACCGCCAAGTGCTGCAAGCGGTGCTCGATAAAGTCCTGTCTCAGTTTACAGCATAGTTACCGAGATGCTTATAATAGTAGGGAGATGAGATGGGTGGCAACTACCAGCAACGAAGACAAGATCCTGTACCTGATGCGGCAAAAAGTATACAAACCTTTAACCGAGAGCGAGTTGGTGCAAGCGCTAGCTGAGAGCGGAGAAGGCGATGTACCCTGGCGCGAGCTTATCCTGGCTCTTGAGCAGTCCGGCCACATCATTAAGACGCGCTATCATCGCTATGGCTTGCCAGAGCAGATGAATTTGGTCGTGGGGCACCTACTCATGCAAGCCCCAGGGTATGGCTTTGTAGTGCCGCAAGTAAAAAACGGCCAGAGTGACATCTATATTCCCAGCCACGCCCTAGGCGAAGCCTTCCATCAAGACAAGGTCGTGGTACGCCTAGTCAGCAAGCCTGCTGGCGACCGCAAAGCCGAAGGTGAAGTTATTCGGGTACTAGCTCGTAGGAACGAGACCATTGTCGGCACCTTCTCTGGCTCCAGCGGGGAGTTCGGCTTCGTCAAGCCGGATGAAAAACGCCTGCCCTTTGCCGTCTTTATTCAGAAAGGAAAGACCGCAGGTGCGCAGGGCGGGGAAAAAGTAGTCGTGCGCATCACGCGCTGGCCGGTAAAGCGACAGGGACCCGAGGGTGAAGTCATTGAAGTGCTAGGGGCCGGCAGCGACCCCTTGGTGGCCATGCAAGGTGTGGCACGACAGCTTAATCTGCCGCGCGAGTTCTCCCAAGAAGTTTTAGCCGAGAGCGAGCAGGTTCAGTCTGAAATTGACGCCCGGGAGCTTGCCAAGCGCCGCGACTTACGTCAATCTAACATCGTCACCATAGATGGGGCAGATGCCAAAGACCTCGATGACGCCGTAGAGGTCGAGATAGGTGCCAATGGCAACTTTCGCCTGGGGGTGCACATCGCCGACGTAGCCCACTATGTGCCGGAAAACTCTGCTCTGGACAAAGAGGCTTTCTGGCGGGGGACAAGCATCTACTTTCTCAATCAAGTCATACCCATGCTGCCGCCCGCCTTGTCGAACGGCATTTGCAGCTTGAATCCACGTGTTGACCGCCTAGCGCTGAGTATAGTTATGGAAATCGATCACCAAGGTCAGGTCGTAAGTCACGACCTGTTTGAAAGCGTAATCAAGACGCGGGAGCGTTTTACCTACACGGAAGTCAATGAGTTGCTTGCAGGCACGGATGCAGCTCTGCGTGAGAGATACGCTGATCAACTTGCACACCTAGAGCTCATGGTTAAACTGCGCGACTTGCTCCGTGTAAAGCGCGAAAAGCGTGGCTCCATCGATTTCGAGCTGTCTGAGGCCAAGATCACCCTTGACGACAAGGGTCACGTAGCAGACATTGCGCCTCGTGCTAGGACCCTTTCTGACAGTATCATTGAAGAATTCATGTTAGCCGCGAATGAAACTGTCGCCGCGCGCTTTTATGACCTGCAGGTGCCCTTTGTGTACCGGGTACATGAGGAACCCAAGGAAGAGAAAATAGAAGACCTTAATCTGCTGCTAAACAATTTTGGCCTGCGCATCAAGACACCGCGCGGTAAGCTGCACCCCCACGCCTTTAGGCAGGTGATGGACAGTATCGAAGGCAGGCCCGAGGCCCATCTCCTAAATCGCGTCCTGCTGCGCTCCATGATGCGCGCGCGTTACAGCCCCGATTGCGCTGGTCACTTTGGCCTCGCCGCCAAATTCTACTGCCACTTTACCTCGCCCATAAGGCGCTACCCAGACCTCTTAATTCATCGCATCATCAAAGAGGTGCTCAGGGAGGGACAAATTTCTTCGCGGCGGGGGCGTCTGCTGACCGAGGTAGTCGATAGCGCTGCGCGGCAATCATCCGAGCGCGAGCAGCTGGCTACGGAGGCCGAGCGCACCATCGAGGACATCAAGAAGGCGGAATACATGGCCGGAAAAATAGGCGAGACCTTTGCGGGCATTATCTCCGGAGTGGTTTCCTTTGGTTTCTTTGTGGAGCTGCCGAACACGGTAGAAGGGCTTGTGCATGTGTCAAACCTGCATGATGATTACTACGTGTTTGATGCCGAAGCCTATACTCTAGTGGGTCGTCGTCTAAAGAAGCGTTACCGCATGGGAGACGCCGTGCAGATAAAGGTAGAGAAAGTAAATGTCGAAGAAGCAACCGTCGATTTTTCTCTTCTCGAGACCTAATTTTGTTCTCACACCCCTCCGGGTACCCTTTACAAATGCCATTCAGTGGAGTATTCTAGAATCGTACTACACAGTGTAGTAGAAAGGGAGTGGCTCATGAAGCCCATTTATGTGGTCATGGCAGTTCTCGTCATGGCAGTAGCTTTTTTTGGCTACAATTACTTTGTCAGTCTCAATGATGGCGGTGATTTTGGCGCTATTGAGCGGGAGGCCTTGGCCTTTTACCAGCAACAAAACCCGGCCTTGACCAATCTTTCGGCAGAGGTAATTGACTACGGCTGTCATATCGAAATCGAAATTAGACAGGGTGGCGAGCGCCTGACACGTCTCGGTTTTGCCGGGCAGGGTCGTTTCTACGAGATAGGCAGGTAGTTGTTATGCTGCGGCAGCGCCCGGTAGCCCCCGATTTTAAGCCCCACCGCCTTGGTCTAGAGCAGGTGCTAGGTGAGCTTGAGGCCGAAATTATGGAGATAGTCTGGACGGTAGGGGAGACAACGGTGCGCGAGGTGCATCACAGTTTGCTTAAAGTCCGCGACATTGCCTATACTACGGTGATGACGGTAATGACACGGCTAGCAGACAAAGGTCTCCTCCTGCGCGAGGCTGATGGTCATGCCTACCTCTATCGACCGCGCCTGTCTCGTGCGGCCTTCGTTTCAGAGATGGTCGGCGAAGTGCTCGATGCACTGCTGGCCTCGCATTCCTCCCAGACGGTCTCTCATTTTATGGCCCGCCTCGACCAGGCCAATGCTCTAGAACTGCAAGCACTAGAGGAACTCATTCGAAAGCGCAAGGGGGGGTAATGGTGTCCTTTAACCTCATGGTTGCCCCCTACATCCTCTATGTGCTCGTGAGCGGGGCTCTGCTCTACGGCGGAGCGCAAGTGTTATCGCGCCTACTGCCCTTGCCCCCTCGGACGAAAATGTTGCTTTATGCCGGAGTCCTCATTTTACCCGTTGTGACGTATACCTACTACTTGCGCCATATGTCCGCAGACTGCGACATGTTAGCGAACCCCGAGGCACTTCGTATCTGTTCGCTGGCCTACCGCTACAGCGACATCCTTACACCTTTGACCCTACTACTTCTCGTCGTTTATGCGCTGTGGCGTGCTTGGCAAGTCTTAGCGTCTCCCGTTAGACGAAGCCGCATCAGCACCGACAGCGCCTTAGTCACACGTGTGCGCAGTATCCTCCAGGAATGGGGCTACCACGACAAAGTAGCTATTGGCATCATCGACAGTCACTACCCCACGGCCTTTGTCAGAGGTTTTTTTCGCCCCGAGCTCGTGCTTTCGCGCGGTATGCTAGACCTCTTACCAGATGAAGCACTGCGCTCAGTGCTTGCACACGAAGTTTCGCACCTCGAGGGTGGCGACAATGTCTACAATCTGGTGCTGCTCTTACGAGAAGTCGCTTTCTTTTCGCCCTTTGCGCATCTCGCTTACCAGGGCTACACTGAAGAGTGCGAGTTGGCAGCAGATATGGCCGCGGGTAAACGTTCTGACAAACTAGCCCTCGCTTCTGCTATTCTTAAGGTCACACAAAGAGGGCAGGAGCTGTATCGCTTTGCCTGGCAGCACAGTTACTTAGTGGGAAGAGCGTCCGTGTCTTTGCGGGTGCATTCCCTATTGCGCGAAGGCCAGGTCTACTCTGCTTTGCCGCCATGGTTGGCGCTTAGCCTACTCGCCACGCTGGTGTTGGCGCTATGTTAGCCCTGCGGGGCTTTTTCTCGGGACTATGTACTACAATGTGTAGTAGTAAGGAGCAGTAACGGTGATAAAATTTCTGCAAGTAGCACTTAAGAATTTGTTTAGAAGGCGCTTTCGCACCCTCCTGACTATCCTAGGCATCGCCATTGGTATCTCTATGCTCTTTAGCTTCTTGGCTTTTAGTCAAGGATACGAAGCTTCTATGCGGGGGGAGCTAAATAAAATAGGGGCGCATATGCTGGCCATCGCCAAAGGATGCCCCTACGAGGCCACGGCTTTAATTATGCATGGCGGGGTCATAGAAGATTTTCTCACCACCGATGATGTACTGCGGGTCAGTGAAATGCCTAATGTACAGAGCGCCGTCGGCAATTTCATGAACCAAGTTGTGCTCCCTCACGGTAAGAGTGTGGTGGTATTTGGCATGAACGAGTACACTTTCGCTCAAAAACCATGGTGGGTGATTCGCGGTGAGAGATTTACGGGGGAGAACTCCATCATTCTGCCTGAAACTATGGCCACCGAGCTCGGGCTCAACATTGGTGATGTCTACCGGATGCCGGGCAAAGAAATAGATTTCGTCATCAGCGGCCTACTAGAAAAGACAGGCACCCAGGACGACAAATTTGTCTATGTCCCCTTCGCTACTGCCCAGCGCTTGTTTAACGCTGAGGGCAAGGTGACCTCCATCTCCATCTTGCTCGAGGACTTGGGGCGTGTGCAAGAAGTGGTTGACAGTGTGGAGTCACTGCCCGATGTGCAGGCTATTACCATGTCGCAAGTGCTAGCTACTGCGCAAACGCTTATGAGTTCAGCCCAAGCTATGATCAACTCCATTGTAATTATCGCCGTAGTCATCAGTGCGCTGGGTGTCATGAACAGTATCCTCATGTCTGTCTTTGAGCGCACCAAGGAAATCGGCATGATGAAGGCCGTCGGAGCCACGGGGAGCGATATTATCGCCCTCGTATGGATAGAGAGCGTCATTCTGTCGCTGGCGGGTGGCGTGGTTGGCATACTGGCCTCCTTTGCTACAGCGAGTTTCATCGAAACATTTATCCGCGGCCTCATTCCCTTCGCCCCCTTAGGCGAGCTACTCGCCTTTGACGCTAACACGGTGGCAATCAGTCTGATGAGTTCACTTGTGCTTGGTCTAGTCGCAGGGGCTTATCCGGCCATACGAGCTGCGGAGTTAAGTCCCATGGAAGCCATAAGGAGTGAGTAGCATGAGCCTCATAGTAACAAGTAAACTAGGCAAGAACTATCGTCGCGGCAGCGAAACCGTACACGCGCTAGAGGATGCCAGCCTCACCATCAAGGCGGGCGAACTCCTCGCCCTCGTCGGGCCATCTGGTTCCGGCAAGACAACTTTTATGAACTTACTGGGCTGCTTAGACACCCCGAGCTCCGGCAGCTACCTCCTCAATGGACAGGAAGTAGCCGGTCGCAAGGAAAGTGAACTCGTTAAAATTCGGCAGCAAAATATCGGCTTCGTCTTTCAGCAGTTTTTTCTTCTGCCCACTTTGACAGTGCAAGAAAATGTAGAGTTGCCTCTGCTCTTTAACCCCAGTGGCAAGAGCCGGGCGAACGAACTGCTAGAGCTAGTCGGGCTCACCCACCGCAGGCATCACTTACCCAAGGAGCTTAGTGGGGGTGAAATGCAGCGTGTGGCCGTCGCCAGAGCCTTAATTAATCGGCCCAAGATTCTGCTCGCCGACGAACCCACCGGCAACCTCGACAGTAAGAACAGTGAAAAAGTAATGGCACTCTTTAACGACTTGCACAAGCAAGGTCTGACCATTGTCTTGGTTACCCACAACATGGAGATAGCGAAGCACAGTCAGAGAGTAGTTCGTTTGGCAGATGGGCGGATTATCGAAAGCTAGACTAGGTAGGATGAAATGGAAGCTCTGGCGTAAGTGCTAGGGCTTCCATTTTGCTTTACCAGGGCAACTATTACAAAATATTTGCATAATTATCGAAGTGATGATATTATGTGCGTGAAAGTGAGACGGGCGTAGGCCTAAAGGCACCTAAGGACATGGGACATGGCTTATTTTTGTGAAAGGATGAGCAGGATGACGATGTCGGACAGTGGTAAGCGGCTTAAAATTACTACCTTGGGTCACTTTGCTGTCGTAAACGGGAGTAGCTGTATTTCGCATTCCTGTGGTCGCTCGCGAAAGATATGGGATCTATTTAAGTTATTGCTGGTTCACCACGACCGTGTATTAATGCCGGAGTCTATTGTAGAACAGCTGTGGCCCGAAAAACCCTATGATGATGCCAGGGGGGCCGTCCGCACTCTTGTCCATAGGCTGCGGAGTGTGCTGGGTGAAGATATGGACTACATAAAGTTCACTCAAGGGGGCTATACCTTTAGCCTCTACCACGACGTCTGGTTAGATATACATGTTTTCGAGAACACCTGCCGACAAGCGCGACAACTAGCCAAGCAGGGCCTCATGCCAGAAGCTGTGCATCTGTACAAGCAGGGGCTATCGTTGTACCAAGGCGATTTGTTACCTGAATGCCCGTACAGTGATTGGTTGTTGCCCCATAGGGGTCATTACCACAGTCTGTATGTACAGGCCGTTGCTGAGCTGGCGGTATTGCTCGACGAGCAGCATTCCTACGCGGAGCTTGAGGAAGAAGTAACTAGAGCCCTCATGGTTGATTACTACGAAGAAACCCTGCACCTAATTTTACTGCAGACACTGCTGCGAGAAGGTAAATTCACCCAGGCCAAGTGGCATTACGAAAAGGTCACTTCTGTTTTCTACCGCGAAATGGGCCTCAAGCCGAGTGCGGCCATGAAAGGGCTCCTGCGCCTTATCTTAGGGCAAGAGACCGAAAACAACAGGGCGGCGGCAGAACATGTGCCCATACTAGATGCTGTGCCCTGCCAAGAGGAGTCTCGTGGGGCTCTCCTCTGCGAGCGCGAGGTTTTTAGGGTCATCTGTAGCCTAGAGAGCCGCCGTGCGGAGCGGACAGGCAGCACAGGGCAAGTGGCGGTGCTCGCCGTGACGCAGGCCCACATCAGCGATTCACTGCTAGGTGAGAAAGGTGATGAAGGCCACGTTCTCGAAAAGCTGCTACGGGCTGTGTTGCGCAAGGGCGATGTCCTCTGTCGCGATGGCCTTCATCAGTTCTTTGTCCTCCTTCCTGCTACCACTTATGAACAAGCGCAGAGCATCATCAGGCGAGTAGAGGACGCTGCTAAAGAAAGGGGGCTCTTACTAAGAAGGCGTCTACAGCCACTAAGCGCCTCTTAAGGGTCTTAAGTATACATAGCTTCTGCACCGCGGACCAGCGTTGGTCCGCGGCTTTGTCATTCTGTTGGGCTGTTTGTGTTCTAGCGAAATATGTAATTAGTCTGTAATTTAGATGCAACCCCCATAAAACTTGCCTGTATCTAACTTGTAACCCCCTATTGCTACACTGACCTTAGTAAATGAAGAGTAGGAGGGTTTTCTCATGACCAGGCTCGAACAGCGCCGACAGCGCCACCTGCACACACAAGAAAGCTGGCGTGCCTTAGGCAAAGTTGTCTTGTTGCTCTCCTTGGTTGCTCTGCTGCTCCTACCGCCAAAGTTGCCGATGGTTGGAGCAAAGTTTACAAGCTGGGGTCTTTCACAAGGGGCGCTGCGTAGCGGTGACTCATCATACAGTCTATCCTTGCATCCTGGTAGTAGCATGACTAATGACAGCCCAGGGGATCCTGGTCCAGCTTTTAGGGTGGCGGAATGGAGAGGTGGACAGCTCAGTCTAGATTTTGGCACCTACCCTGTCGGCAACAACAGAAATTTTCCGCAGGTTCTCGTGGTGCACAATGCCAGCGGTTGGAGCTCGGGGCTACACTTGCAGCTCAGCGGCGAAGTAGCACAGTTCATCGCCATAGCCGAGCCAAGTGCATGGATCGGCCCACGTGGTAGCATCTCTCTAGGTTTTCGCCTCGCGAGTAGTCCGACTGATAAAGACGGTGAGTTCGTCGGCACCCTGCACATTGTAACTGACAGAGGAATTACGCTCGGCGCGTTACCAGTACGACTAAGGCTGGCTAAGGCCAAGAGTAGCGCTAGTCAAGCTACGTTACCTGCACCCCAAGTATCTGCGCCTGAAGTAGCCCTTAGTGACGAAGGAGGTAGTAGCGCAACTGGCGGTACCCCTTTTGAAGCTGAGGCGCAAAGCTCGGCCGGAGCAGAAGAAAGCGGTGAGACAAATGGAAATCCCGGTAGCTAAAAATTCATCGCTGCGCGATGCAGTGCATAAATTTTCTCGCCATGTCGGCAACTCTCTGTTTGTAATTTCTCTCGTCCTAGCGGTGGTCCTGGTGTTCTTCCTAATTCAGAGTCGTGTCACTGGGGGGGTGCCGGCCGTTCTTGGGCATCAGTTGTACATAGTTGGTGGCGGCAGCATGAGCCCTGCCTTCTCTGCAGGCAGCGTCGTCATGGTTCGGCCGCAGGAGGCCAGTACGATTCGCCTCGGCGACATTATCACTTATCGTGACCCCGATTCAAACACCACGGCCATCATTGTCACGCATCGTGTGGTAGGCATAGCACAGGGCGAAGCGCTCACCTTTACGACCCGCGGCGACGCAAATCATGCCGATGACCCGCTACCGCTCCCGGCCAGCAACATTATCGGGCGCGTGGCCTACACCATCCCGTTTCTTGGCTACGTGCTTAGTTTTATGCAGACAAAGAACGGCATGTTGCTAATGCTCGTCCTACCGGCCAGTGTCGTAATTGTGGTCGAAGTGCGCAAGCTCATGGGCTACGCACGTAGCATAGATAACCAAGGGGGGGGATGCGTATAGCAGAGGCATTTGCAGCATCACACTCGCCTGAGGACGCTAGCCGGGCTGTCCGGTGTGGGCGTGGCGTACCGCAAGTACGTCAAAAATAGAATATAATGGAGGCCTAGAAGATGAAAACTAAAATGATCGTGAGCATGCTGATTCTCGCTTTGGCCGCCGCCTTGGTCGGTGGCGCGACGATGGCTATCTTTACCGATACGGAGAACAACAATGGCAACACCTTTACCGCAGGTACGGTCAACATCACCGTGGGTGGCACTAGCATGCCCGCTGTAGCAGCGGGGAATATGGCCCCTGGGGACACAATAACAGGCAGCTTTACAGTTACCAATGCCGGCACCTTGCAGCTTAGATTTGATGTGTCGGGTGCACTAGGCGGGGCCCTCTTTAGTGGCGCAACCCCAGCCATACTCGCTGGACTTGGCGATGACCAAGATGTAGTTCTTGATCCCGGAGCCTCGGCAGTCGTCACCTTCACCGTGCACCTGCCCCTTGGCGCAGGCAATGCCTATCAGAACGCCACCGGCACTATCGACTTCACCATCGTGGCCGAGCAGACAGCCAATAACTAGCTCCTTCCAGTCATCTCAGGAAACCATGCTCTACCGCCTGATATGATGACGGCATAGGGAAAGGAGGAACAAGGTGAAAACAAGAATTGTAGTAGCTTACCTAACCGTAATGCTAGTGGCTGGGCTGCTAGGCGGGACCACCATGGCGATTTTCACCGACGTGGAGAGTAACTCCGGCAATATCTTTGTCGCCGGCAGCGTGGACATCAGGGCTGATCGCAACCTAGGCGACCCCATACCCGGCCCCATGTTTTACACCAATATTGCTGAGGGCACGGTAGAGGGAGCGGGTTCGCCCCATCAACCTACACTGCTGTGGGCCCCTGGGGATACACACACACGTAATTTGGATGTGCGCAACATGGGCTCCCTAGAGGTTCGCCTGGATCAGGTTTCGGCGCAGATCACCTCCATTAATGGTTCACTGCCAGAGGCATTCCCAGGGATGGCAGCCTCGTGGGCTAGCAAAATGAAGGTCAAGATTTACGTGGCCGGCTTTCCACAGACGAAGATTCTCTACAATGGTCCACTGGCCGTATTGCTGACGGGCCCGCAAGCATGTATACACCAGCCGGTTATCTCACCAAATATCGGACTTTGGCCCCCCATGGTGCAGCTAGTTTACGAAGTGTCCATGGACATTAGCGCCGGTAATGACTTGCAGGGCATCGTGCCCATAGTCAGTTTCAGCGTCTTCGCTGAACAAACAGCCAACAACCCTTAGGCCAGCAGTCAGGCGCATAACTTGACACCCTCTGGCTGCCTCTGTACAATTAAACAACACCCCAAGAAAAGCCTCCTTACTGGGGGCTTTGGGGTTTTTGTGAAGGAGGTCTTGACATTGGCGCCACAAGATTACCGCTTAGATAAATTTGAGGCCCTAAAGGCGCACGGCGTAGAGCCGTACCCCGCACGTTTTGCGGTTAATTACACGCTGGCCGCCGCGGCCGCCTTACCCGATGATGTAGCAGAAGTCAAAGTGGCGGGGCGCATCATGGCCATTCGCAAAATAGGCAAACTCACCTTCGTGCGCTTGCAGGATTTTCATGGCCAGGTGCAAGTAGCCCTGAAGAAAGACCACATCGGTGACAACTACGACCTGTTTCACAAGATCATCGATATCGGTGACTTCATCGGCGTTTGTGGCACCACCTTTACGACCAAGACTGGCGAAAAGACACTGCAAGCTGACGAGTTTGTTTTCTTGGGCAAGGCCTTGCGCGAAATGCCGGAGAAATGGCATGGGCTAAAAGACGTGGAGCTCATCTACAGGCAGCGTTACCTAGGCCTTATCTCTAATGCTGAAAGCCGGCGGGTGTTTTTGCTGCGCTCGCGACTGCTAAGAGAAATTCGCACCTTCCTAGAGAGCCGCGGTTTCTTAGAAGTAGAGACGCAAATTCTCACCAATCAAGCTTCAGGCGCCTTGGCCGCCCCTTTTGTCACTCATCACAATGCGCTCGGCATCGATGTCTTTCTGCGCATTGCCCCCGAAATGTACCTCAAGCGACTCGTGGTAGGGGGCATTCCCCATGTCTTTGAGGTCGCGCGTTGCTTCCGCAACGAGGGCATTAGCCCCACACATCTGCAGGACTTCACCATGATCGAAGGATACAGCGCCTACTATGACTACAAAGACAATATGAAGCTCATGCGCGAGATGATTCTGCACTGTATCACAGAACTTTTTGGGGCCACCAACATAAAGATAGATGAGGAAGACATAGATTTCGGTGGTGAGTGGCCCGTAGTCACTTTTCGGGAGCTCATACTGCGAGACTCATGTATAGACATAGAGGATTACGACGATGCCGCCTCTCTCTTGGCCGCCATTTTCGCCCGGGGCATTTCGCTCGAGCACGAAAACCTAAAGAAACTAGGCAAGGGCAGCTTGGTCGATTTACTTTACAAAAAAGTCAGCCGCCCCAAGCTCATTAGCCCCACCTTCCTCACTGCGCACCCACTCGAGCTCTCACCCTTAGCTCGTGCCAATGATGACGACCCCGGCTTATCCGATCGTTTTCAGCTGGTCGTCAATGGGGCCGAGATCATCAATGGGTACTCTGAGCTTGTCGACCCGCTCGAACAGCGTAGGCGACTTGAAGAACAGCTCAAATTGCGCCAGCAAGGTGACGCTGAAGCCATGCCCATGGATAATGACTACCTCAAAGCGATGGAGTATGGCATGCCGCCTATCTCAGGTTGGGGCATGGGCGTCGACCGTCTGTTGCAGGTTCTGCTCAACTTGCCAAACATTCGCGATGCCATATTATTCCCCACCATGCGCCCCTTAGAGGAGTAGTCTTTTGATGAAAAAACCAGAGGAAGAGAAAGTTTTTGCCGACAATCGCAAGGCCTACCACGACTACTATATTGACGAAACATATGAAGCGGGCATCGCCCTGACAGGCACAGAAGTAAAATCAATACGTAGCGGCAAAGCCAACTTGCGCGACAGCTATGCCGCCATTGTAGACAGTGAGTGCATTTTAATAAATGCCCACATCAGTCCCTACGACCAAGGCAATCAGTTTAATCACGATCCGCGGCGCCAGAGAAAGCTTTTGCTGCATAAACGCGAAATTAACCGCTTAATTGGCTTAACCATGCAAAAAGGATATACTTTGGTGGCATTGCGATTTTATCAAAAAAGGGGTAAAATAAAAGTAGCACTTGGGCTCGCGCGTGGCAAAAAAACGCACGACAAACGCGATGCCGAGGCTGAAAAAGAGGCTAAGCGCGATATCGAGCAGGCCTTCCGTCTTCGCCAAAAGGGCGAATAAAAACATGGGGGCGAAAAGGTTTCGACGGGGGTAGAGTTGGTCAGGGTAGCGAGTCGGGTTCCCGACACCCGTAAAACAGGGAAAACAAAAACAAACGCAAACAATAATTACGCGTACGCTGCCTAGCTAGGCAGCCGTCGGCCCGCACTTTTCCTACGAGGGCGGTAACTGGCGTCATGAAAGTAGGAGTAGGGTTATCGAGCGCCTAGTAAGTAACCCGAAATCATAGGCTAGCGAAAGCCTCAGCCCGTCAGTGGGCGTAGGCAAGGGCGAATCACCAAATCGCTGACTGCACTCGGAGAAACTCTGGCAGGCATATCTTCGGACGGCGGGTTCGACTCCCCCCGCCTCCACCAAATCAAACACCATCTATTGATAAAAGGAATTTTGTCAGCAGGTGGTTTTTTGTTTGCCCGAAAGTACTTGCTTTAAGCCGCTTTCGGGCTTTGTGCTTTTCGCCTTGTAGCAATAGTTGGTGTTTTAGTATATCTGTTTTCGGAGGATACTTGACACAAACCTGTAGCTGCCAAGTGCTTACTTTTAACGATTTGACCTCTTGGGGTGTGCATCTTTTAACGATTTGTCTTGTAATCGTTAAAAGATACTGTTACGGCAAAAAAACAGCCCGCCGATTAGCGAGCCGTAAATAGTTGAATGTTAAGCTGTGACTTCCGAGCCGTTTTTGAATCTGAATCTCATTGCGCCATCTTGGTTGACCGTTACTTGGTCGATTACAGCAAGCCACAGTTTTTCGTCAAACTCAGCTATGGCAAACGGTCGGCTCTCAATGTCTTTGATGAAGCCTTCGATGATTTTGCCCTTGCCAAGGCGCTCTCGCTTGATCGCTTCCAACTCATCGACCTGCTCTGAAGCTTTACGGTGGCGTTCGAGATAGGCGTTGTTACGCTCCGTCCATTCCTTCTGGTCTACCGCCGATCGGGCATTTTCATAAATTGCCTTTCTGGATAGTTCGGTAACAACCTCAATCTCACGGAACAATTCGGCAAGTTCTGCGGTGAACCCCAAAAACTAGACACCTTAGAACTCGTTTTAGCTCTGTTTTTTGCGGTATTTCGTGTGTACATTTTCTGCGGCAAGGAAACACGTTAAGGCACAGAAAACGCGTCGCCTGAGCCA